>CAZBNY010000209.1:0-3204 GCA_964493235.1 uncultured Lachnospiraceae bacterium | reverse complement strand
TTGCTTCTGTCCCATAACATAATTCCTCCTGAATCTTTTTGATAAATCTTTTTTCTGCCTCTCTATAAGCCTGTCCTATTATACCATAATTAAACTAAAAATCAAATCTTTGTCATATAATTTCAGGAGTCTCCCTTACCTTCCGCACTCTTTATACCATAAATTATTTCCTTTATTTCAGTTGCTTATGAAATTTCTGATCCTCTCGGGACTCTGATTTCTCAAGCTTCCTTTAAAAAACAAAAAGCCGTTACGGATAATATCACATATCCATTTTTGGTTCACTTTCCATGTCCCTCTCGATCCGGTCTGTCAGCTTCAGTAATTCCTCATACTCATACCCGGTGATTATATTATACAGTTCCTGTATGCCCTTTTCTCTTGACTTATCATACTGACAGAAACAACGTAATACTTTCCCGCCTCATTCTGTTTAATATTAATAGGCAAATACCCTGCCTTTAATAGCCGCAAATTAAGAAGCATACGCCCTGTTCTTCCATTGCCATCAACAAATGGATTCAAAAAAGCTCTGCTTTTTTCCTGCACTCAAAAGGCTTCTCATGGCTTTCTCAATTTCTTCCGGCGGAAACATTTGCTTATCTCCTGCATGATCAACATCAAAAAGAGCACGTTCTTATGGATCGTCTGAATAGTTCCAAGTGACAGCTCAGGCTTTGTCAATACATAATCCCACGTCCTGCCGCTGCCTAAAACCTCCATGTTATCCTTTACCGAGTATTCCTCTGAAAATATGTTTGATTTCAAAATATACGCTGTATCGTATTCTGTAATAGGATTTCCTTCTATCTATAGCATTTGTATTATAGATATAGGCGTTTCTGAATTCATCAAAGTAACGACTGAGCGGCGCTGACCTCGGATACTTAGAAATATAACCGGCAACAAATGCTTTTTATCCTCGATATTTTGTGCTGTTATTTCTTTGTTCCATGTATTTTCCGCGCCGCTCACCTCTGCTTCTTTATTCTATAAGTGTTTACTTTATTTTATATAAGCAAAACCATAAAGCAAGTCATGCATTATTCATCCTCCAGCTTAAGAACGGACATAAACGCCGACTGGGGTACAACGACATTGCCTATCTGGCGCATACGCTTTTTGCCCTCCTTCTGCTTTTCAAGCAGCTTTCTCTTTCTGGAAATATCGCCGCCATAGCACTTGGCAAGTACGTCCTTACGCATGGCGCTGACCGTCTCTCTGGCAACGATCTTCGCTCCGATGGCCGCCTGAATAGGTATCTCAAAGAGCTGTCTGGGAATTTCCTTTTTCAGCTTTTCACATATCTTTCTGCCTCTCTCTACGGCAACCGATGAGTGTACAATAAAGCTGAGCGCATCGACGGCCTCATGGTTTACAAGAATATCCAGCTTGGTCAGGCTGGCCTCCTGATAGCCTATCAGGCTGTAATCGAATGAGGCGTAGCCGCGGCTCCTTGACTTCAGCACGTCAAAGAAATCATATATTATCTCGTTTAGCGGCATATGGTATATAAGCGTCACCCTGTTTTCGTCCATGTATTCCATGCTTATATACTCCCCGCGCCTTTGCTGGCAAAGCTCCATGATAGGACCTACATAATCCTTCGGCAGTATTATCTCCGCCTTTACGATAGGCTCCTCCATCTTTTCTATTCTGGCCGGGTCGGGCATATTGCTGGGGTTGGAAAGCTCCATGACTGTTCCGTCCGTCAGGTAAATTTTATAAATAACGCTGGGCGCCGTCGTTACAAGATCAAGGTTGAACTCCCTTTCCAGTCTTTCCTGAATTATCTCAAGGTGGAGCAGTCCCAAAAATCCGCATCTGAACCCAAATCCGAGGGCGACCGACGTCTCCGGCTCAAAAAACAGCGAGGCGTCATTGAGCTGCAGCTTTTCAAGCGCGTCTCTAAGGTCTGTATACTTTGCGCTGTCAGCCGGGAAAATTCCGCAGTAAACCATCGGGTTTACCTTTTTGTAGCCCGGGAGCGCCTCCGGCGTCGGGTTCGCAGCGTCCGTGACCGTATCTCCGACACGGGTATCGGCCACATTCTTTATGCTGGCCGTAAGGTAGCCGACCTCACCGGCATTCAGCTCATCGCAGGGTATAAGCCTTCCGGCTCCGAAAACGCCGACCTCAACAACGTCAAATTCCTTGCCGGTGGCCATCATACGCACCCTTGTCCCCTTTTTGACCGAGCCGTCAAATACCCTCATTATAACGATCACGCCCTTGTACTGGTCGTAGATCGAGTCAAAGATAAGGGCCTTCAGCGGAGCGTCCTCGTCTCCCGCGGGCGCGGGAATATCGGTGACTATCTTTTCCAGAACCGCCTCGATATTTATTCCGTTTTTGGCGGAAATAAGCGGAGCGTCCTCAGCGGGGATACCGATAACGTCCTCGATGTCCTTTATAACAAGCTGAGGATTCGCGCTGGGCAGGTCGATCTTATTGATAACAGGCATTATCTCAAGGTCGTTGTCTATCGCCAGATATACGTTCGCCAGCGTCTGCGCCTCTATTCCCTGCGCAGCGTCAACAACAAGCACCGCGCCCTCGCAGGCCGCGAGACTCCTTGATACCTCGTAGTTAAAATCCACGTGTCCCGGCGTATCTATGAGGTTGAATATATATTCCTCGCCGTCCTTTGCCTTATATATAAGACGTACAGCCTGAGCCTTTATTGTAATTCCTCTTTCTCTCTCAAGCTCCATATTGTCAAGGACCTGATCATGCATTTCTCTTTCGGTAAGAAGTCCCGTTGCCTGTATCAGTCTGTCGGCGAGGGTGCTTTTGCCGTGGTCTATATGGGCGACTATGCAGAAATTCCTTATTTTACTCTGTCTGTTTTCAGGCATAGTGTTTCCTCCTAAAAAATTCTATTATTTCGCTAATAATTAATCATAACACATTTTTTGCCTCCGCTCAATAAATTAATCCAGATGTTGCGAAATAAGTTTGTCATATCCGTCAATATTCTTAAGATCATTGCAACTCTCGCTTTATCATGCTAAAATCAAGCCGGAAGGAACTATCTAAAAGGGAGTGATATTTATGAAGAAATTATTATTGTTAGCTTTAGCAGCTCTGGTCCTTTTCTCATGCGGCTATTACGCGAAAAACGAGATGAGCGCCAAGCCTGTCATCTACCTCTATCCCGAGGAGGAGACCACTGTCGGCGTAGAGCTGGACTACAGCGGCACG
>CAZBNY010000208.1:0-3228 GCA_964493235.1 uncultured Lachnospiraceae bacterium | reverse complement strand
TCTTGACTTGGGTTTAATTTATTCTCCAACTGTTCAGTTCTCAAGGATCATTTTTGCCTCTTGTTTTGCTGTTCTTGGTGACAGCTTGTTAATAATACAACACTTTCCAAAGAAAGTCAAGTGATTATTTTATATTTTTTCAAAAAAATTTATATTTTTCAGATTCCTCTTATTATCCAAAATCTTGTTCTGGATCACATTTGCCTGGATCGATAAAAGTGCCCAATCGTCATATAAAATATTGTCCTCAAAGCCCGAATTCATTATGTTTCTCAGCCTTGCCAGCGCTTCGTCCTCGCAATACTCGTCATTTTTCCATTTTTTATATATTGTTAAAATTTCCGATTCGATTTTTCTCGAATTTTCACTTTCAGTCAAATATATGTCATTTTCCACAAAACCCCTGACTATCGCGATCCTTGCTTTTTCAACGGTGTCCTTCCTGCCCTCGATCATTATATCGCTCGAGTTCAGATATATACTCAGGTTCTCACCGGTTATATAAAGCTCTCTGTCCGATACGTAGTTGAACAGCTCCTTCAGCGTTCCGTTTATCATTTTGGCCGGAACCGAATAAAACCTTGACGGTATTTTTTTTACAGCCTTCATTCCCGATATGCCCAGCGAATAAATAATCTCGTCCATCACTCTTATCTTTCCGTTTCCGGTGACCGCCATAGGCATATCCTCGGCTACTATATGTCTGAGTATTCGTTTTATACGTATCACGGGCGTACAGACGAGCATTACCGCCATTGTCACGCCTAATATCACCGTATATTTGTACCCCTTAAGGAGCCACAGGGCAAAATTTTTCTTATCCGTCCTGCTCACTCCCGTTATCATTGCTCCAAGCGCCCCGACCGACGGCGGTATTACGATCAGACAAACAATGTACAAAAGATGCTTGATCAGCTTTGTAAAGCTCCTTTCCGGCACATAATAGCTGAATATGCTGAGCATCACCGGGAATACCTTGGCGACCATACAGTATACCCACACAAAGGATAAGATCATCATTATATAAAACCATATCCTGTTTTTTTCAGGAAGCTTTCCGAAAAATATGCTGGTCGCCCACCCGAATATGGTTATTACGATTTTTATAAAAAATCTTATAAGCAAAAGAATTATAAGATCAAATAAAAGCAAAAACGGCATAATGTCACCTCGGTTTTAAAAAAAGCATATTACATTTTATTATATACGTAATATGCTCCTAAATTCAACCATTTATTAAATTTCGATAGCCCTTAAATTTATATCAGCTCAGGATCTGTGATATATTTTTCTTTCCGAAAACAACCTTTTCCTTGTTTATCACCAGACACGGAACGTTAATAAAAGCAGCATATTTTTCATTATAGGCCCTTATGTCAATTTACGCTGTTCATTTTCTTCTTCTGAGATACATTATCTATATTAACCAAAACAGGGCAAACTCCGTCAGAGAATGCCCATGCTTTTGTTTATTATCAGGTTACAGCCAATTCTTTAAAGACAGTAAATCAAGCTATACACCAAAATTCCTTTGGAATTACAGCGTTTATTTATCCAGCGGCTTCATCGTGGGGAACAAGATTACGTCTCTTATACTTACGGACTCTGTCATAAGCATTACAAATCTGTCAATGCCGATACCGATACCGCCTGTGGGAGGCATACCGTATTCAAGTGCCGTGAGGAAGTCCTCGTCGATCATGTTGGCCTCGTCGTCGCCTGCGGCACGCATAGCCTCCTGATGCTCGAAACGCTTTCTCTGGTCGATAGGATCGTTAAGCTCGGAATAAGCGTTGCCGTACTCACGTCCTACGATGAAAAGCTCAAATCTCTCTGTATAATCAGGCTTGCTGGGCTTCCTCTTTGTAAGAGGAGAGATCTCAACGGGATAGTCCATAATGAAGGTGGGCTGTATAAGGTTCTTCTCAACATATTCCTCGAAGAAAAGATTGAGGATATCACCCTTTGCGTGTCTTTCCTCGAACTCTATTCCCCTTTCCCTGGCAATCGCTCTGGCGGCCTCGGTATCAGGTATCTCATCAAAGTCCACGCCGGCGTACTTTTTAACGGCGTCTACCATTGTAAGTCTCTCAAAGGGTTTGCCAAGATCAAGCTCATATCCTCCGTAATTGAGAGTAGTCGAACCGACTACCTTCTCCGCAACAGTCCTGAAAAGTCCCTCAGCAAGGTCCATCATGCCGTGGTAGTCAGTATACGCCTGATAGATCTCGATAAGAGTGAACTCGGGATTATGACGAATGTCGATACCCTCGTTCCTGAATACACGGCCGATCTCATATACCCTCTCAAGTCCGCCGACAATAAGTCTCTTAAGCGGAAGCTCAAGGGCGATACGGCAGTACATATCAATGTCAAGGGCGTTGTGATGCGTGATGAACGGTCTCGCTGACGCTCCGCCGGGGATCGTCTGAAGCACCGGAGTCTCGACCTCAAGGAAATTCTGAGCGTCAAGGTAGTTTCTAATCTCTCTTAAAATCGCCGATCTCTTTATAAATGTGTCCTTGACCTCAGGATTCACAATGAGGTCAAGGTATCTCTGTCTGTATCTAAGCTCCTGATCGTTAAGTCCGTGGAACTTCTCGGGAAGTACCTTAAGGCTCTTAGAAAGAAGCGTGATCTCGTTTGCTCTGACGGAAATCTCGCCCTTCTGCGTTCTGAACACAACTCCCTTTATTCCTATAATATCGCCTATATCAAACTTTTTGAAGGCAAGGTAGCTTTCATCGCCTACATCATTTTTGCTGATGTAGCCCTGGAGCCTTCCGTCCCTGTCCTGAATGTTGATGAAGGAAGCCTTACCCATTACGCGCTTGTTCATAAGTCTGCCCGCAACAGAAACCTCCTTTCCTTCAAGCTCGTCAAAGCCGTTGATAACGTCGCTGCTGTGGTGAGTAACGTCATATTTTACGATCTCAAAGGGATCCTTTCCGGCCTCCTGCAAAGCCGCGAGCTTATCTCTCCTAAAGCCCTCCTGCTCGGAAAGCTGTCCGGCTGTTAATTCTTTTGTATTTTCCTCTGCCACTTCTGTTTCCTCCTGCCTGTTATCTGGAAATAGCGAGAACCTTAAGCTCTACTATTCCTCCGGGAGCCTCTATTTCCACAAGGTCGCCTATCTTGTGACCGATAAGTCCCTTACCCACGGGAGACTCGTTTGAAATCCTTCCGTTTTCAGTATTCATAGGGTCAGCCTCAGCCGAACCTACTATT
>CAZBNY010000207.1:0-3306 GCA_964493235.1 uncultured Lachnospiraceae bacterium | reverse complement strand
GAACACAGCTCCGCCAGCTCCGGCAGTATATGCGAGCTGACGATTATGGTCTTGCCAAGCTCCTTGAGCTGCTTAAGTATCTCCTTCATCTCGACCCTGGCCCTCGGGTCAAGGCCCGACGCCGGCTCGTCAAGTATGATAAGGTCGGGATCGTGTATAAGGCTTCTGGCAAGGCAGAGTCTCTGCTTCATTCCTCTGGAAAGCGAGTCAACATAGGTGTCCTTCTTGCCCGAAAGATCGACTATCTCAAGGAGGTTGTCAATAAGCTCTCCCCTGTCAGCGTACGGAATGTAATAGGTACCTGCGTAAAAGTCCATATACTCGCTGACCTTGAGATCGTCATAGACGCCGAAAAAGTCAGGCATATAGCCTATTTTATCCCTTATGCTTCTCGGATTTTTCAAAATGTCCTCGCCGTTTATATAGATGCTTCCGGAATCGGCCTTGAGCAGACCGGCCATTATTTTCATAGTCGTAGTCTTACCCGCTCCATTGGGGCCGACAAAACCGAATATCGAGTTTTCGGTAATGTTCATCGACAGCGAGTCAAGGGCTGTAAATTTTCCGTATTTCTTATTGAGTTCAAGTATTTCCGGCATAATCAGTTGCCCCCTTTCAGACTTAATTTAGGAAGTGTGATATAAGTGTCACTGTATACGTCCGACATAAGTATGAGCTTTCCTTCCTCCGAAATATAGGCCGAAGGATTGCTGTCGAGCGAGGCCTCCTTGAGGTTCTCCCATGAATCGGTATCACAGTTATAAACCATCGGCTCCCCGTTAAAGGCGTCATAGTTTGACCAGTCTACGCTTATCGAGGTTATATCGCCATATACAGGCAGGTCATACTCGCATCTGATATTATCGGACGACATCGTATAAAGCTCGTAGTAATACAAATCCCAATACTGCTGATCGTCCGCGCCCTCAAGGTATATTTCCTCGGGGAATATATATCCGTAGGGTATCTCATATTCGTCTGACGCCGACATATCTATATCAAAGTCCTTTATATAGAGGTTTTCCCAGTTCTCATTGGCGGTCTTGCCGTTTATATCCTTGTTTCCCTCAATGAGACGCTTTTCGCTGAAAGCCGACACGGTGACATTGAACTCGTTTTCTCTAAGGTCATAGGCCCTGTTGTTGTAGACCATACTGCTAAATATATTATATCTCTGTTCAGTCTTATACGCCTCGGTAGCCGAAACGCCCTTTCTGAACACAAGGCTTGCCTGATACTCGCCATCTCCAAGTCCGAACATCATCTGTCTTACTAACTGCCACCCGTTGTCTATCCATTTCTGATACTCCACAGCGTTAAGAGGTATGTTTACGTCAAGGCTGCCGCCGGCCTCTATATAGCCGACCTTCTGATACTGTCCGCTGAAGCCTACTATCACGTCAAACAGGTCATAATCCAGGTTGTTATATATCGTTCCGACTATGCTTGAGCCTTTGACAGTGAAGGCCGCGTCTATGGCGTCCTCCTCAAAGTTGTCCAGCGTAGTATTGAAGGAGTTGTCGCTCCAGGCATTCTGATCGAAATAAGTTATCGACGTCGTATTCTCGCCCGTTTTGACGGAATAAGCACACTGGCTATTCTCAGTGTCGGCCGAGCCGTAGCCATATCCGTAATAATATCCATTGTCACGCACATATACTTTGTCGTCAAAGGTAAGCGTAGTGTCGCCCTTATCCGGTGTCCTCATTCCTATCGACACCTGAGTGACCGGATTAGCCGAGTCGAGATCCGTATATGTCGTAAAGTTCACGAGGGCGTCTTTCTGGTAGCTGCTCATGCTTATCACAAAAATTATGCCCGCGAATATGATCGATACGCAGGGGATCACTACCCAGCCACGCTCTCGGCGGTCTCTTTTCTTAAGCACAAGATAGCATATGGGTCCGACAGCTATGATATATACAAAGAGTATTGCAAGCAGGATCATAAGCTTGCTTTTCTCAATAGATGGCAGTCTGTTTACCGACGTAAAGTCGTCCTGCGGATAGTAGTCATAGACCCTGTTGGAGGAAAACTTCTCCGGCATCGTGTTCCTGTAAAAGCCTGAAAGGTAGTCCACCCTGTTGCTCATGGAGGCGATCGGGTCAGCGCTGAGGCTGAAGGAATGGACGATTATTTTGCCCTCACCAAAGTCAAGGGTGCGTGTCAGCTCTTTTCCGCTCTGTATTTCCGTCGTCTGCGCTCCTGGTACGTCAATATCGGCTATATCGGCACTTCCGCCGAAACAAAGCGCCGTGTCATAGCCGTTCAATGTAAAATCAAATATATCCTCTAAACCGTTAAGGGTCTTATCAGCGTTAAGTCCGGTACCAATTACAAGAAGTCCGCCGTTCTCGACCCAGTTGGTAATGGCACCCACCTGCTTTTCCGAAAGGGCAGCCGAATAGAAGTCCTCGATTATTATCGCTCCGAAGGACTTGAGAACAACAGCGTCGTCCGGCATGGAGTCCTTATCAAGGAAGGTGACATAGTTTGTCACATAGCCGCTTCTGTTGTTATATATGTCATCGCCTATCTGGAGACTTTTGAGATAGTCTATACCTGTCGCTCTTGAATCCGTAAGGACGGCCGTCATCACCTGCTCCGGAGTATAGGGTGTGACCTTGGCGTTTACCGATGCCGTCACGTTTCCGCTTTCATCAACAAGCCTGACATTCATGTATGTCGCCTCGGTCTCGGGATACACGATGAAATCATATTCTCCCGCCCCGCCGGAGGCTATCTCGGCGTCCTGCTCATATTTTATATATGTAGTCGGAGAGTACGTGGTGTTGATACTGGCGAAAACCTTGACCTCAACACTTCCCTTAAAATCGTCGCCCATGTTATAAACAGTCACCTTTACAGGAGTCTGACGGTATATCATATACGCTCCGTCAAATCCGGCCTGTACATTTATCTCAAGGGCGTCATTGGAAACGGCCTTATCCTCATCCTCTATCTTGGTCTCGTTCGCTTCCCCGTCCGCCGAGTCGGTCTCGACAGCCACGGCAGTATCATAATACCTTACAGCCTTTGCCGTGGCCGCAAAGATAGGAACAACAAGGCTGATGACCATAGCCAGGATTATAATGACGGCTATAATGGCCATTTTAATTCGCCTGCTGTCCTTAGTTGAATTCTTCTTCATTTCAGCACCTCCGCTTTTATATATAAACAGTCTTTCGACTATATTTTATTACTGCCATTATTATACTTTGATTAGTACATTAAAAACCACTAAATATTTCTTAAATATTTAAGAATTTTATATTAATCAGGAAAGCGGCACGGCTGATGGTGTAA
>CAZBNY010000206.1:2866-3331 GCA_964493235.1 uncultured Lachnospiraceae bacterium | reverse complement strand
GTGGGGAATTGAAAGCTGTTTCAAATATATCGACTGAAAAATCGGATATTTCTAAAAATGTTAATAAAGTTCCATCATATTTATACGATATTTTGCAGCCAAGTGATGATAAATACAATTGGTCGGCGGTTGTTATAGATGCTGAAAGCGGAGAGATTTTAGATAAATACGGCGACATAGACAGAACCTATGTACCGAGCACGACTTTTAAGGCGATACCGACGGCGATATTATTGGAGAAAGGAAATTTGAAGCTTACGGATTCTTTTGTAGGGGATTCTTATAAATATGGTTCCGATATGATTATAAAGTCATATAATAAACAAGATGGCGAAAAGACATTTTATGAGCATTTTGTAAATCTTAATCAGCCGCTTTTAATACGAGCATGGGAAAGTAATGGTGGAGAATTGAATTTCTTTGAAGAAATTACTAATTATTCCATACCTACAAAGGATTTATCTG
>CAZBNY010000206.1:0-2856 GCA_964493235.1 uncultured Lachnospiraceae bacterium | reverse complement strand
AAATGATATTTTGTGTTATTTGAAGGGCAGAGGATTAGAGATAAGTGTAATGGATATGGCAAATGCTTATCTTCGTTTAGTGGGAAATTGTGGTAATATAGATAACACAATATCCGAAGAAACAGCGATTAGAATGAGGGAATTGCTTCATGATACATATCTGAACTACCCTAATGCTGAGCAGGAGTTTAAGCCGTTTCTGAATATCGGAGAGGCAGCAGGATTGTATGGAGCAAACTATGATATAGAAGATGAAAAGTGCTCTTCGTCGGTAAGCTTTGCTGGTTTCGCTCCGTTTGATGATCCTAAAGTGATTTTTGTGATTTCGCTTAAAAACTCAGTAGGAATTGATGATTTTGAAGAATATAAAAATGTTAAGGAACTTATAGCTGGAATCTCAACAGATGTGTTTGAACATTATCTGCCTAAAAGGTACTTTAGGGAAATAACAGATATTGAACAACTTGAAAGTCTTGTAGGTGATTCAGACTGTTTTATTTATTTTGGAAGGCCATCTTGCTTGAAATGTAAGAGAACTGAGCCGGTTATACGGAATAAAGCCAACTCACTGGGAAAAGATGTGTTCTACTTTAATACGGACAGGTTTAGGGGTGATGAAGAATTTCAGGGCATTTTAAATACATATAATATTGACTTAATACCTGCGGTAATAAAGGTGAAAGACGGAGTAGTGTCTGAGCCTATATTGTTTTCCGGAGAGATTGAACTGGAAAGCTACGTTAAAGAATTGCTTGATAGTTTGTCCAGATGGTGAATAGAAATATTATGAGTTTTGTGAAATTTAAAGGTGCAATTATGAGAGTCATGTTTGAATTTTTTATGATCGCAAGCTATTACTATATGTGGTTTATGCCGATGGTTCTTGCCCTTGTCATATACAAAATAGTGAAGGATTACAAAAATAATGTTGTATCAAGAGGAAAATTCGTAGTCCTCGGAGTTTTATTGACGCTTATCATATTGCCGATATACTGTGGGTTTTTCATGTAGAACAAAATAAATATAAAAAGCGCATCTGCCAAGATGCGCTTTTTATATTTATGCAGTATAAATCTTTAAATTATGAATAAATTTATTTTTGAAATATATAAATACAAGCTTTTGAAAGCATAAATTTTCAACTTATTTACAATAAAATTTTGAAAAATAGAATAATTGCACAAATAAATCCTGTATAAGTTATTAATTTTATACATAATTAATCTGACCAAGGTATTGCATTTTTATGCGAAAGAATGTATTATTTATCCTAACAAAAATTTGTGACTGGAGTGAAAACATTGACTGAAAAAACAAAGGTTTTTATCGACGGCAGAGAGGGTACGACCGGACTGAGGATATATGACAGGCTGGCGGCCATGAATGATATAGAGCTTATCATACTTAACGATGATGAGAGAAAAGATACACAAAAACGAAGACAGGCGTTAAACAGCTGCGACATAGCGTTCCTGTGCCTGCCGGACGCCGCGGCGATAGAGGCCGCCGGGCTGGTGGAAAACGAGAAGGTCATTCTCATAGACACATCAACGGCCCACAGGACAGACCCCAATTGGGCCTATGGCCTGCCGGAGCTGAGCGAGAACCACAAAAACAAAATAATAAATTCCAAAAGAATAGCTGTTCCCGGCTGTCACGCCAGCGGCTTTATCGCTTTGGTGTATCCTCTTGTTGAGAAGGGGATAATTTCGCCGGACACAAGGATTTCCTGCTTTTCGCTGACAGGCTACAGCGGCGGCGGTAAGAAGATGATAGGCCAGTATGAGGACGAAAACAGGGATATAATGTTTGACGCTCCAAGACAGTACGGAATTACCCAGAACCATAAGCATCTTAAGGAAATGGCGGCTGTCACGGGCCTTAGGGCAAAGCCGGTGTTCTGTCCGATAGTCGGGGATTTCTACAGCGGCATGGAGGTTACGGTTCCTCTGTTTAAGGAGGATATCGGCGGCTTTACCGTTGAGGACATAAAACGGGCTTACAAAGAAAAATACAGCGGAAAAATCATTACATATGTTGAGAACGACGACGAAAACGGCTTCTATGCCGCTAACGCTCTTTCAGGCTTTGACAATATGAGGGTTTCCGTGAACGGCAATGAGGACAGGATAATACTCACGGCCAGATATGACAACCTCGGCAAGGGTGCGTCGGGAGCGGCTGTGGAGTGCATGAACTATAAATTGGGAAAAGAGATCACAAACGGACTTGACATAAAGGAGTGCTGAAATATGAAATTTATTGAAGGCGGAGTTTGTGCCGCGAAGGGATATAAAGCAAGCGGAGTACACTGCGGGATAAGAAAACAGACAACAAAGAAGGATCTGGCGCTTATCGTCAGCGAGACAAAGGCATCGGCGGCGGCCGTATATACACAGAACTTAGTAAAGGGAGCGCCGATCGCGGTGACTAAGAAAAATATAGCCGACGGAAAGGCGAGCGCAATTATATGTAACAGCGGAAACGCCAACACCTGCAACGCAAACGGCATCGAGATAGCCGAGCAGATGTGCGCCCTTACGGAAAAATACACGGGAATAAGCGAAAACGACGTTGTTGTGGCCTCAACGGGCGTCATCGGACAGCCCCTTGACATCACGCCGATAGCCGATAAAATGGAGGAGCTGGTCAAGGCGCTCGGCGAAAACAACAGCAATGACGCCGCCACGGCGATAATGACGACCGATACGGTCAAAAAGGAGGTCGCTGTTTCCTTTGAGATAGGCGGAGTGGAGTGCAGGATAGGCGGCATCGCCAAGGGTTCCGGCATGATACACCCGAATATGGCCACAATGCTTGTATTTGTTACCTCCGACGTCGCTATTTCCCCCAAAC
>CAZBNY010000205.1:1490-3336 GCA_964493235.1 uncultured Lachnospiraceae bacterium | reverse complement strand
CAACAAGGATATGCAGGAGGACAAGGAGGCTTTATTCGACGCGGTCGATACAGTCAAGATGTGCCTCCCCGTGTTCACTAACATGATAAAAACGGCGGTTTTCAAAAACGAAACGATGTATAACGCCGCAAAGGGCGGCTTCACCAACGCCACCGACGCCGCTGACTGGCTCGTTACGAAGGGAGTGCCCTTCCGTGACGCTCATGCCATCATCGGACAGCTTGTGCTTTACTGCATAAACAACAACACCTCCCTTGAGGATCTTTCTCTGGAAGAATTCAAGGCTGTCTCTCCGGTATTTGACGAAAGCGTTTACGCCGCCATTTCCGTTGAGAAATGTGTTGAGGCGAGAAACGTTCCGGGCGGCCCCTCACCGGAGTATATAAATACTCTCATCGATGTTAACAAAAGCTATCTTAAGGCTAATAAATAAGACTGAAAAAGCTGTGAGAATCTCACAGCTTTTTTATTTCACAATATTAAAATCTCACATATATCAGCGGCAGAGCAGCCCAATCATATCATCAGCGGGGTCAATAAGCTCAATCGGTGATACAGCCGCAAGCGCCTCCTTGAAATAAGGGAAGTGGGTACAGCCGAGTATAGTTGCCTCGGACCCATTTTCGGCAAACCATTGTGTGAGCTTGTCCAAATGATACCTTTCTATTATGCGGGACGGCTTTTCTCCCGCTTCTATGTCCTCAACGGTTGATATCCTGAGCGAGCAGTTTAGAAGACGTATCGACGGATTTGCCGCCGTCATTATTTTCTCTATGCCCGAAAGTCCCTGGGCATTTGCGGCTATTACAGCCATATTTCTATATTTGGGAGCAATATTTCTGTATGCGTCTAACGGTGTTATTATCCTCATTCCGGTTTCCGCCGCCAAAGACGGAAAATCCACAGCTCCGGAAAGGGAGTTGCAGTACAAGAATACCCTTTCGCAGCCTTGATTTTTAGCGTCCGTAAGTGTACGGAGCATTGCTGAGCGCTTGTTTTCCTCGGAGGATATCTGGAACTCAAACTGTTCCAGTGGATTTTTTGAGACAGGCATAGACAATACATCTTTGATCCCCTTTTTAGCCAAGCACTCTACTCCCATTTTAGTATCAATATATGTTCCCGCGATAACGGCTATCCTTTCAAGCATATCAGTATCCTCCTATTCATTCACATTACTTTAGTCTCTTCTTTTATTTTAAAGGAAATACTCATTGAGCGCAATATATCATCGAAATTTTTGCCTTTTTTCAGAAGTAATGTGCTGAAATTAAAAAGTCGGCGGAATTCGCTTCCGCCGACTTGCATCTGCTAAAATTCGCCGTTGCCTGAGTGACAATCTTCGATTTTAGCTTATTTTGCTTGCTACCCAACCTCTTGTTGCGTAAGGAGAAAGTCCTGTATAAACGGGAACTGTCTCGCTGTTGAGCTTAGCGAGCATTATCTCGAACTGCTCTACCGTAAGATAGTCGTTGGGTCCGAAAACTGTAGAAGCGTCGTCATAGCCGAGCATAATGCCGTTCTCGTATGCCCAGGCTATGGGTTCAGCATACCATGCGTCGCTTGTAACATCAAGGAAGGGCGCTACTCCTGCGGGAGCGGGCTGTCCAACCATGTTCCAAAGTATTCTGGCCGCCATACCTCTTGTAAGAGTTCCTTCGGGGTCGAATTTGTCTCCGCCAACGCCTGCCATCCAGCCGTTTTCATAGACCTTGATGATAGCTTCATAGTTGGGGTTGCTTGTGCTTACATCGATGAACGGACTTGTGCTTACGTCCTCGCCGATCACGGGTGTGTCAACAACAGGTGTCGTTGTGTTGTATGAGCCGCCCTTGACCTCGCTGAG
>CAZBNY010000205.1:0-1390 GCA_964493235.1 uncultured Lachnospiraceae bacterium | reverse complement strand
GCCCCTCTGCCGCTGGCAGCGTATACAGTTTCATTTACAGAAACAGAGGTAATAGCCTTCAAATAAGACGATAAATCGTCAATCGCAAATCCATCAGCCATAGTCAGCTTCGGATCATCACTGTCATTATTATAAGCGGCAGGCATATCTTCCGTCTTAAGTGTAAATGTAGTAGATACATCAGCATATTTTTCATTCTTGTCACTTACCACAAGAGTATATTCACCTATTTCTGTATCTTTATCAAATTTAAGCTTGTCATCTTCAACGCTTGTATTTTTCCAGCCCTCTACGCTGTACTCTGGATCAAAGCCATCTCCAAGATCACTAACTGTAACGGTTGTTTCACCAGCTGTAACATAAGCGTCTTCTACTTTAACTGTTGCGTTTGTCTTTACAGGAACATACAAGCCTTCTTCTAAATTGATTATATAAATTCCTTTGTCTGTATAATATTTAATTCCAGTAATAGTCTTACCCATTATGGATTCATAGTGATTAGATGATGTAGGACTACCATGTACCGCACTTGTAAAGCCTGTGCAGAAAGCAAGTTTCGAAATCCTCCAAACGTTTTCGAGATGACGAAGGCCATATGAAGTTTCATTATCATCATCGTCCTCGGCTGTTAAAACAACGGCATATACTGTTTTTACTGCATTCGGCAGTCCTGTAACTTCAATCTGATAGTCACCGTAGCTTGATTCTGTCATAATTTCAGCAGAAGCACCACTTAATTTTGTCGATTTGCCCTGAACTTCTCCAAAAGAGAATTTGCCATCTTTTACAGTAAGCTCTTTGTAATAGGTAGGCGCTTCATAATCTTCAGCCTCATTATCTAATACATAGTAGGCATAGTCGCCGGCTCCAAAAAGTGCATCTTTTCCTTTGTATGTCGTTGTAGATGTCTGCCCTCTGTTTGTAACTGTAATTTCAAGTATATCACTATCTTCTATCTTTTTGTACTTGCTAAGGTCTACTTCATCTCCTACCTTTACAGCGTAAGTAATACCGCTTATATCTGAACCTTTATCATCATTATGATATGAACCACCTACAAGAGTTCCCGTTAATGTTTTTGCTTTTGTTGCTGATGTTACACCGTCAACCTCTACGGTATTGTTTTCCAATTCAGCTTTATAGAAATCATTATATGGTATATTCATAAGAACATAAGTACCGGTTTCATCATCATTTATGTATTTATATGTTGGATATACGTAAATTCTATGCACAGGTACTTTTTCACCATCTAAAGTACCCTCAGAAGTTGCATAATCTGTTATATCATCGATCGTAATAGTTGAATCACTGCCTAAGTTTGGTTCTACTGTCTTAAGTTCGCTTGAATTGCTAAATCCAGTTACAGTATTATCCGCATACCAACCTG
>CAZBNY010000204.1:0-3374 GCA_964493235.1 uncultured Lachnospiraceae bacterium | reverse complement strand
CGTTTGTCTGCACTCTTTCATTCCTATTTGTGCGGACGCAAAGCGGCCGAATGGGCGATTTATATGAAAAATGACGGTCTGCTAAAGGATTTTATTGCAGAGACAGAGAAAATGGGACTGTATATACTGTACGCTGATATCAGACAAAACGGAGAGGTCGCAGATGAGTTCACGAGAGCAAAAAACAAAAGCAGACTCAATATATTTTCAGTCAGTAAAAGCTTTGTTTCGGCAGGAATAGGTATAGCTGAGGCCGAGGGCCTTATTGATCTCGACGAGAAAATTTGCGATGCTTTTGAGGAATATGTCCCCGAAAACGCGTCGAAGAACTTACTTGAAACAAAACTTAGACATATGTTGACTATGACAACGGGACTAAAGGAGCCGCTGTTTTTTGCCGACGATCCCGATCGATACAGGGTTAAGGACTGGATCGCCCATTTCTTTAACGCCGAGTTCGACCACGCGCCGGGGGAAAGGTTCCTTTACAGCAATTTTAATACTTATATTTTAAGCTGTCTTGTGGAAAAGAGGGCAGGGGTAAACCTTTTGGAATATTTGCGGTACAGGCTATTTGAACCTTTGGGCATAGGCAACCCCGACTGGACGCTATGTCCAAAAGGACATGTACACGCCGCTAACGGTTTGTATCTGAATATTGATGAGCTGGGAAATTTCGGTGAGATGCTTCTGCATTACGGAGAATATAATGGAAAACGGCTTGTTCCTGAGAAATATTTGAGAGAAGCCACCGTAAAGCATGTCGAAAGCACGGGGGACTTTGGCTCTGAATGTCTGAATTATGGGTACGGCTATCAGTTTTGGATGACGCAGTTATCCGATACATTCCTCTGTTATGGCAATTACGGACAGTTCTGCCTTGTTATGCCTAAAAAAGACACGGTTATAAGCATACTTACCTTTGAGGGATTTAACTGGCCTAAAATAACCGATGTTCTCATAAAATACGCCTCTGAACTGTAGGTAATCAAAGCAAAATCCGGTTGCGCTGTTGTTGACACTTATCAATGACAATGATATACTTTTGAATATGGTACATTAACTTAATATCATGCCATAAAGTAAAGGATTGAGAATGATGAAAGAATTTAAACTGCCTTATGGAAAAGAAAAACTTACACTGAAATTAGAGGACGAACACTTTGCCGGAGCGCTTGTCTCAAAAATACATGAGTACAAGGCTCCAAAAAGCGGTCCCGAGCTGGTTCAGGAGGCCCTTGAGAACCCTATCGGCACCCCGAGGCTCAAGGATATGGTCGAGGGCAAGAACAAGATAGTTGTTATCTCCTCAGACCATACAAGACCTGTGCCAAGCCATATAATCATGCCGCTTCTGCTTGATGAGATAAGAAAGGGCAATCCCGAGGCGGACATAACGATACTTGTCTCCACGGGACTTCACAGAGCGACGACAAAGGAGGAGCTTATCAGCAGATACGGCGAGAAAATTTGCAGCAGTGAAAAAATCGTTATCCATGACTGTGATGACGGGAACAACCTTGTGTATCTCGGAAAGCTTCCTTCGGGAGGAAACCTTATTATAAACAGACTTGTGGCCGAGGCTGACCTTGTTGTGGCCGAGGGATTTATTGAGCCGCATTTCTTCGCCGGCTTCTCGGGAGGAAGAAAGAGCATACTTCCCGGCGTGGCAAGCCGTGAGACAGTTATGTATAACCATAACGCCGGCTTTATCGACAATCCCTGTTCCAGAACGGGAATAATAGACGGCAACCCCATACACAACGATATGCTTTACGCCGCAAGGGCCGCCAGACTGGATTTCATAGTTAATGTAGTTATTGACGCCGAGCATGATCCTATCTATGCCGTGGCCGGAGACTGCGACCTTGCCCATCGTGCAGGCAGGGAATTCCTTATTTCAAAATGCAGGGTAGACGCCGTTCCCGCAGATATCGCGGTGTCAACAAACGGAGGCTATCCCCTTGACCAGAATATTTACCAGTCCGTAAAGGGCATGACGGCGGCTGAGGCTACCGTTAAAAAGGGCGGAGTAATAATAATGCTCTCGAAGGCCAACGACGGACACGGCGGCGAGTCATTCTACCGCACATTTAAGAACGAGAAAAACATTGAGAAAATAATGGAAAAATTCCTCGCGACAAAACCCGAGGACACCATCGTTGACCAGTGGCAGTCCCAGATACTTGCCAGAGTAATGCTTAAGGCTAAGATCATCTTTGTCTCGGACGCTCCGGATAAGCTTATTGAGGACATGAGCATGATACCGGCCCACTCAATGGAGGAGGCTATGGAAAAGGCAAAGGCCCTGGTAAATAAAGAGGATTACAAGGTTACGGTTATCCCTGACGGAGTATCGGTCATGGTGAACGAATAATCCGGAGGAAATATGAAAATAGCGGTGACCTTTGAAAACGGAAATATATATCAGCATTTCGGACATACAGAGCGGTTCAAAATATATGTGACAGAGGACAATGATATAAAAAGCAGCGAGGTCGTTGACACAAACGGCAGCGGACATGGGGCGTTGGCCCGGTTCCTTAAGGACAGGAGCGTTGAGGTGCTTATATGCGGAGGCATAGGCGCAGGAGCCAAAGCGGCACTTGCCGGGGAGGGAATAGCGCTTTTTGGCGGAGTAAGCGGTGACGCTGACAACGCGGTAAGGGCTTATCTTTCGGGAAGGCTTTCCTATGACCCCGATATAGAATGCGCTCATCACTCACAGGCCCGCCATGAGCATAATTGCGGCGGCCATAACTGACAGCGGGCGATAAAATGAAACAGATAAAATCAAATTGCGAAATGTGCGAATACTATCTCTATGATGATGAGTATGACTATTACTACTGTGACATGGAGCTGGACGAGGACGAGATGTACGACTTTGTCACGGGAAGCATAGGCGACTGTCATTACTTCAGATACAGAAATGAGTACAGATATGTGAATAAACAGATATAGGAGAGGGCGAAAGCCTTCTCTTTTTTTGTAATCTTTTTTCACCTTGCGCATATTATATAGGAGACCGTTAATTTGCGAGGTGAACGGTTTTGTCCGACTTTTTCAGGGGAAACTGCGCGTCGTTTCCCAAACCCCTAAGCGAGGAAGAGGAGACCTGTTATTTAGACAGGTACAAAAACGGAGATACGCAGGCGCGGAATATACTTATCGAGCATAACCTGAGACTGGTGGCGCACGTGGCGAAAAAATACGCCGCCTCGGGAAGGATAGTTTCCGGAGATTTTGACGATATACTTTCCATAGGGACGATAGGCCTTATAAAGGGAATAGACTCCTTTAACCCCGATAAAAATGTACGGCTGGCGACATATGCCGCAAGGTGTATTGAGAATGAGATCCTGATGTATATG
>CAZBNY010000203.1:0-3384 GCA_964493235.1 uncultured Lachnospiraceae bacterium | reverse complement strand
CAACCCCTTTATGGCGGGAGCCTTCCACGGAGTGGGCGAAAAGGACTGCGTTATCAACGTAGGCGTCAGCGGTCCGGGTGTTGTAAAACGTGCCCTTGAGCAGGTAAGGGACGCTGACTTTGAGACTCTCTGCGAGACCATAAAGAGAACTGCCTTCAAAATCACAAGGACGGGACAGCTCGTGGCTCAGGAGGCGTCGAGGAGACTTGACGTGCCCTTCGGAATCATTGACCTTTCGCTTGCGCCGACACCGGCGGTCGGAGACTCTATCGCGGAGATATTCCAAGAGATGGGTCTTGAGGAGGCGGGAGCGC
This sequence comes from uncultured Lachnospiraceae bacterium, assembly GCA_964493235.1. Lineage (GTDB taxonomy): Bacteria > Bacillota > Clostridia > Lachnospirales > Anaerotignaceae > Metalachnospira. The sequence continues at coordinate 3,070 of CAZBNY010000203.1, read as the reverse complement.
CTGGAACAACTGCTGCCCTCGCGATACTTAACGACAATGTTAAAAAGGGCGGCGTAATGGCTTCTTCCTATGTAGGTGGATTAAGCGGAGCCTTTATCCCCGTCAGCGAGGATCATGGCATGATAGAGGCCGCGGAAAAAGGCACTCTTACGCTTGAAAAGCTCGAGGCCATGACCTGCGTATGCTCGGTCGGACTTGACATGATAGCCATTCCCGGAAATACTCCGGCGTCTACGATCTCCGGTATTATCGCCGATGAAGCCGCTATCGGCATGATAAACAACAAGACTACCGCAGTCAGGATCATACCGGCCATTGGCAAGGACGTGGGAGATAAGCTTGAGTTTGGCGGACTTTTCGGATACGCGCCGATCATGCCCGTTAATAAATGCTCATGTGAGAAATTTATAGCAAGAGGCGGAAGGATCCCTTCGCCTATACACAGCTTTAAGAACTGATTTGGAGATGTTTATATGTCAATTGAAAATTTGTGTCCTGAAAGGGTATTTTACTATTTTCAGCAGATTTCAAACATTCCAAGGGGCAGCGGAAACGAGAAGGCGGTAAGCGATTACTGTCTTTCGGTCGCTGAGAAGCTTGGACTGACTGCCTTTAAGGACAAAAGCAATAATGTTGTAATAAGAAAGCCTGCATCGGCCGGATATGAGAATGCTCCGGGAGTTATCATACAGGGGCACCTGGACATGGTATGCGAAAAGGACAATAAAACCAAGCATGACTTCAAAACCGAGGGAATCAGGCTGGTCGTTGACGGTGACTGGCTGAGGGCCGACGGAACAACGCTTGGCGGAGACGACGGCATTGCCGTGGCGATGGGTCTGGCGCTGATGGAGGACAAAACTCTGGAGCATCCCGCCCTTGAGTGCCTGTTTACCACTGATGAGGAGGTCGGCATGGGCGGAGCGAAAAATTTCGATGCCTCGGTACTTCAGGGCAAAAGGCTCATAAATCTCGATTCCGAGAACGAGGGGATATTTGTCGTAAGCTGCTGCGGAGGAGCCAAGGCGCATCTAATGATCCCCGGAGAGTGGGAGAGCGTTCCCGAGGGACTTATGCCTGTGCGTATTAAAATAAGGGGGCTTTTGGGAGGACACTCCGGAAGCGACATTCATTTGCAGAGGGCAAACGCGAATAAGCTTATGGGAAGAATACTGCGACAGACAGCCAAATCTCTTTATTTCCGTCTGGAAAGTATAAACGGCGGCCTGATGGACAATGCTATTACAAGGGAGTGCGACGCCGTAATATATATCGCGCCCGAGGATATGGAGGAGCTTGCGGATATATGCGCTCAGTTTGAGTCTATATTCAACAACGAGTATTCCGGAAGCGAGGACGGCATTTTCGTAATAGCCGAAAAAGCCGAAAACAACGAGGATCGTGTCCTTAAGACCGCAAACGCCAACGGAGTTATATACGCACTGAATCTCATACCCTACGGAGTTGAGAGAATAAGCCTTGAGATAAACGGACTTGTGGAAAGCTCCAATAATCTAGGAGTTGTAAAGACAACGGACGACGGCATAGATATGGTGAGCGCCGTAAGAAGCTCGGTAGCTACAGTCAAGTATGATATTCTTGAGAGACTTTCAATGATTGCAGAGCTTGCAGGCGGAAAGCTGACAATAAAATCTGAATATCCCGGCTGGGAATACAAAAAGGAGAGCGGACTGAGAGATACATGCGTGGAGGCATACAAAGAGATGTTCGGTGCTGAGCCCGAAATACAGGCCATACACGCGGGATTGGAATGCGGACTGCTTTCGTCGAAGGCTCCCGACATCGATATGATCTCAATAGGCCCTGAAATGCACGACGTTCACACCCCTGCGGAGAGGATATCCATAGCGTCTGTCAGCAGGACATGGGACTATCTGAAATTTGTGCTGAAAAATTTAAAATAATGGTTTGAAAGACACTTTTTATGAAGCGGAGGAATAGGGTTGAAGCTGCCTTGGGACAGGGATTATCTGAAAATTTCTTTTCATGTTATCTTTACTCTTATTGTAATATATGCTATCGCGCTGGTGATGAAAAACGCGCCGGCGGCAATAATGAAGGCCGAGGACTTTCTGGAGTATACGGCCGAGATACTGTCTCCGCTCATAATAGCTGTCATATTTTCGTACATTGTAAACCCTGCGGTCGAAAGGCTGCAGGGTTTTTATGATAAAATGTCGAAAAAGAAGAAAAAATGCCGGTTTAAAAAGCGAGTGGCCGGAACAGCATTATTTTATCTGATTTTATTTTCGGGACTGATAGCTCTTGTGATATTGGCAGTGATAGGAATAGGCGATATGGATATTTCTCTACTGGAACGGAAAATAAGGACATCAGTATTCGGCTTCACCGATACGCTTAAGCAGCTTAATATAAGGCTCAGCGAAACAGGGCTGATTAAGAGTGAGGCAAGTATTTTTGAGAGCATAATGAACTTCATCAAAAACGAGATCAGCAGGATTACGGAATACTTTGCCAAGAGGGCCTCGACGATCGGCTCCTTTGCGCTGGATCTGGCCATAGGTCTGACTGCCTCATTTTATTTCCTTATGGAGAAGGAAAAGATTTTGTTTTACGGCAAAGATATTATAAGGACATTTATGCCTAAAAAGGCTGACGGAATATTGGATTCCCTTTCTGAGGCCAACAGGATTTTTTCGGGATATATAAGCGGACAGCTTACGGACGCGGTCGTTATGGCCGCGCTTATCAGCCTGAGCTTTTTGATTATCGGCATAGACTACCCGCTTATTATCGGCATAATTTCGGGATTTTCAAACCTTATACCGTATGTTGGGGCAATAGTGGCCTTTGTACTTTCCATCGGGGTGGCGCTGATAGGAGGCAATCCGCTAAAGGCGCTTTACGCCGCCGTTGTCATCATTCTTTTGCAGCAGCTTGACAGCGCTGTAATAGTACCGAGAATTGTCGGAAACAAGGTCAAGCTTCACCCTGTTTTGGTAATCCTTTCATTATCGGTATTCGGCAGCATATTCGGGATATGGGGAATGGTATTCGCCGTTCCCGTCACCGCTATTATAAAGGTGAC
>CAZBNY010000202.1:0-3404 GCA_964493235.1 uncultured Lachnospiraceae bacterium | reverse complement strand
GCCGCAAAGAAGTCATTTATTTCCTCAATGATCTCTTCGGTCTTCTTTTCCGCCTTAGTCAGCATACTGACAATTACATAAACTATCAGCGCTACGATAAGTCCCCAGAATCCTGCCATGTATCCTAGAGGACTCTTTATTACAAAGGTTGTCAGCAGCATAACGGCCTCACCGATCAGTATACTGCTTACCGCCGCCTGCTTTGTTCCTTTCTTCCAGTACACTCCGCCTATCATGGCCGGAGCAAGCGCCGCGACGCCTCCGTTTGCCAAAGCAAGTATATCGCTTATAAGTCCCGGCTTCATAAGCGCCACTACAACTGATATGGCCCCGAAAACAAGCGTTGCCACTTTTGCTACTCTGTACTGCTTATACTCACTGGCGTCTTTGTCTATATAGGTTTTGTACACATCGGTAGATACCATTGTGCTGACAGCATGGAGCTGGGAGTCTCCTGTGGACATAGAGGCCGCCAGAGCTCCTGCTATTATTAATGCCGCAAATACAATGGGTGTGTATTTGAGAAGAAGTTCAGGGAAAATTGTGTCCGCCGAAGCAATATCCGGCATCAATACGCGTCCGGCCATACCTATCGCCGGAGTGAAGACATATATTGACGTTAAATAAATAGATGAAAATACCGAAGACCACTTTAATACCTTAAGAGATTTTCCTGAGAAAAATCTAAGTGTTACATGGGGGAACATCATCATTCCAAATGTAATCATTACCCATCGTGAGATCCAGTCTCCGGTAGTAACAAGCCCATCGGGGCCCGGAAGAGTCAGCAGAGCAGGAATATTTTCCAGCACCTGCTCATAGGCGTTGCTCAGTGATCCGAAGTTTTTTCTTATTATCCAGTATGAGCCTATGACCATGCCGACCCACATAAATACGCCCTGAGCCGCGTCAGTTATGGCAACACCCTTCATTCCGCCCATCCACACAAGTATTATCATTATTGCGAAGAAAATTATTGTTCCCATTGCGTAGCTGAGCTGTCCGTTGCTTATTGTCTGGAATATATATCCCGAGCCTATGGCCTGCATAGCTACATACGGAACGGTGAATATCATTGTAATTATAGTAACAATAAGTCCCAAAGCACGACAGTTATATACATCACTTATGTACTGTGCCATTGATATATATCCATGTCTTTTTCCAAGAAGCCAAAAACGTCTGCCTATAAGCCAAAAAAGCACTCCCGGGAAAACAGTCCATATGCCGTTTACCCACCAGCCTACGCCGTTATTATAGCAAAATCCCGCCGCTCCCATAAACGCGTAGGAGCTGTGGTAGGTCGCACTGAATGTCAGCGTAAGCACGAATACTCCAAGTGAGCTTCCGGCCGTAGCAAAGTCCTTGATGTTTTTCTTATCCTGCTTAGATGCATATAACGCTATTCCTATGAGTGAAAGCATATATACAAAAAGAATAATTAACCCTATGTTCATATGAGATCCTCCTTATGCCGCATCGTCGTAGTCTTTTTTCCAAGATTTAATTTTTATAGCTCCGATCAAAAAATCAACAATAGCTATAACATACCAGATGTTAAGCCAAACCAGCACTGTAGGATTGCCGAACGTAAGCGGATTATTTACAGCATAGTCGTTTACCAAATTAAGTATCGGAGGGTTTACCATAATTAAAACAATAATAAAAATCAAATATACTATCTTTTCTCCCTTTGAAAGTCTCATAATCCCTCATCCTTTCAATCAACTCTCCTGAAGTTTTTTGACTATTTTAACAAGATTGTCTACAAGATGCTCATGGTATATCTTTCCTTTATCAGCATCTGCCTTCGTCGGCTCTCCGCTTGTTCCTCCCGCGATTTTCGCGTTTGCCTCAGCATGCTCATAGCTGCTGGGAACGTAACAAAGCGTATCATGTACAAAGGCCGGATCCACAGAATAAAGTTCCTGCTCCGCTATCGGGTTGTCAACAGCCTTCTCAATATGTACAAGCTCCGGATATCTGCACATCATATGCGATGTCTCTACTTCCTCCGCGTGCCCTACGGCCCCAAAGCCAAGTTGGCCTACAATATCTTTTGACATGTATGCCGGATCAAATATTTTGACCGTCATACCAAGCTCTCTTTGAATTTTTTCAGCAGCCATCTGCATCCAAATGGTATTTACTATCCTATGGCCATTTATCATAATCAACTTCGTCATACCGTGGTGTTTTAAGGACGCGGCTATATCATACACCAAGCCCATGAGCACTTCCGGCCTTATTGTTATAGTTCCCGGCAACACCATATGGTGCGGACTCCAGCCAAACCAAACAGGCGGAATAACAACGGCATTCGTCTGTCGAGCAGCATCCTCTGCCAATGTTATGGCGACGTAGCTGTCCGTACCAATCGGAAGATGATATCCATGCTGTTCTATGCTGCCTACAGGAAGTATAGCGACACCTTTACTGGCCTCAAAAAGCTGTTTAGCTTCCTGCCAGCTGTTTTTTTCCAAATTGACAAACATTTTTCATCATCCTTTCATTTTATAAAGACACTAAGTAACTACATATCAATTTTATAAAAATACATTTCTAAAAAATGTGTTTTGGGACACATAACAAGCATTTATTCTTTTAATAATGGGATAATTTATTGACTTACTGTCGTAAATGTCGTATAAATAAAGAATAATTATTAATTTAGAGGTGATTTATATGCTGCCGTTGAACAGAGGGGAAATAATACCATCAAATATTTGTCGTGTCCATATGTTAGAGCTGTTCAAAGACTGCGGCACGCAGATTTACCATAAAAACAAGTCCATTATTGAACATGGCGGCTATCCGTCGGATAATATATATTTGATCAAGAGCGGCTGTGTCACTCAATCCTTTATTGACTGCAACGGTAATCTCAAAACAATACTTATATTGTCTATGGGCGACATTTTCGGAGAGGTCACCCTTTTGCATAATGATACCGATATGGTCATCTCTCAAGCCTTCGGCAACACAGTATTGTCCAAAATTCCCGCTGAGATATTTTTATCTAAGCTTTCGGATAACCCTGAATACTATTACTATATGTCGGTGTTGATTTCCAACAAATTTAAAATCATTATGGCCCAGTTGCATGATTCTTCTTTTCTTGATGTATCTTTTCGGCTGAAAAATCTGCTTACTCGTCTCGCATATCAGATGGGAACTCCTGTAGATAGCGGCATCAGGATAAATATCCGTTTTACCCATGAGGACATAGCCAATATGATAAATTCTACAAGAAGCACAGTTACAAAAAAGCTGTCAGAGCTTGAAGACGAAGGGATTATTTCATATGAAAGTAAATTTATAATAGTAAAAAATCTGAAATAGAAAAGGGCACCCTAATGGGTGTCCTTTTAAATAGGTTGGTTTATAATGAATTGTTAGTTCAT
>CAZBNY010000201.1:0-3425 GCA_964493235.1 uncultured Lachnospiraceae bacterium | reverse complement strand
GGCTGTGTACTGGTTTTCATCGGAGTAATACTTACGCAGATACCGGATAAAAAGAAAACATAATTTTAGAGTACATAAGCAACAAAAACGGCGGTAACAATAACCGCCGTTTTTGTTGCCTTCGGAGCGAATTCTGTGGGGAGAATAAGCCATTCGCTCCGATTTAAAATATTTATTGGGCATAAGCCGTAAAATATGTCTCAATCAAAGTTTTCTACAAGACTCTGTACTCTTGTTCTTATCTGCTCGAAGGAGTTTGCCTCCTGATCTATCTCTATCATAAGGCTCTTAACGCCAACCTCATTGAACTGTCTGTAGTATACGGGATAGTCCCATTCCTCGGGGCCGCAGAACTTCATCATATATACTCCTTTGCGTATTCGGGTATCGGCATCGTGTGGTTGAAGGGAATGTCGATAACGATACAGAAAATGTCAAACTCTACGGCAAGGTTCTCGTATCATTTGAGCAGTGTGTTGTAAATATTGTTGCAGGTAATTACAAGATTATGGAGCGGAACCTTGGCCGCCGGAGAATTCTTGAGGACTTCGGGCATAACGCCTGTCTTTGCCTCCTCCTTGAGCACCTCCAAATAGCCTATATTAACTCTGCCGTAGGAACAGCAGTCAATTAGCCCTTGCTGTCGGTCACATCGATCATGTCAAGAGCGCCATTTCCTGCTCCGATACCCGCCGAATGTGTCTCAGGATATACCATAGCAATGTACATAGCGACGCACATCTCCGGAGGAGCTGCCGAGGCCGACCAGCATACAAGCCTTCCCTCCGCCTTGGCCTGTCTTGCCTTCTCGTCAAGCTTTGCCTGATAGCAAGCCAGCAGTTCTTTCGCTTTCTTGCCTTTTGTTTCAAATATCTTTTTACCCTATTTCTTTTCCGCTGAATAATATTTTAATGTCCGGTTCATTTCTACCTAGAGGGATATCACTTAAAAATACGAATGTATAGAGACAGCGAATCGATGGAAATTTCTATCAAAACCGTTCTTTGATTTTTCATGGTTTTCAAAAATTCAACTTGAATTCAAGGTATATTTTTCACGATTATGTTGCAAAAAATGACAAACTTTACTATTATTAATAAGTATTACTTATAATTTAGGAGGGCTCATAATGGATATACATATTACTTTGATAATCGAAATAATAGCTATAGCCTCCTTCTCCGTGTCGGGAGCGGTAGTTGCCATAGATAAGGGACTTGATATATTCGGTGTCGTATTCATCGGCGTAATAGCGGCACTCGGCGGAGGAGTTCTGAGAGATCTGATACTGGGAATCAATCCGCCGATAATGTTTACATATAAGATATACGTAATAGTGGCCGTTATAACAGCTCTAATCGTCTTTTTTACAGCGTTTTGGGATAAGGACAGATATTTCCGCAATGTTGACAGGATAGACAGTATCGTTAATGTCGTCGATGCTGTCGGTATCGGCCTTTACTCGTCAACAATAGTACAGAAATGTATTGACCTCGGCTATGGCGACAACGCTTTTCTGTGCATAATGATGGCAATGACGACATGTATCGGCGGTGGAATAATGCGCGACCTTATATGCCAGCGTCTGCCGACCATTCTCAGGCGAAGAATATACGCCCTGGCGGTAATAGCCGGCAGCAGTGTCTATTATATAATGTATAAGCTTGGGTGCAACACCGATATTTCAATGATAATCGGAACCGCTACTACCATATCCATAAGGCTCTTAGCCACAAAATACCGGTGGAATATGCCTACTATAAAATAAAATCCGGCGGACTTCATATAAAACTCTATGAAATCCGCTTTTATTTTTTAAGGTTTTCTTAATATTTTAATGGAAATTCTCATGCTATAATTAATTATCAAATAACGGATAAGGAGGATTTTTATGAAAAAAGGATTATCCATCGCTTTGGCTTTGGTATTGACGCTTTCATCGGCTGTGCCCGTATTTGCCGACGACGGAATAAATGTTATTGTAAACGGAAAGAAAGTGTCGTTTTCCGATCAGGCTCCGGTAATAAAAAATGACAGAGTATTGGTTCCGCTCAGGGGCGTTCTTGAGGAAATGGGAATTGAGGTAAACTGGAATGAGTTTGACAAATCTGTCTCGGCTCAAAGAGGACTTGCCTATGCTCAGTTCACCATAGGCGACAGCACAATGCTGACCGACAGTGAGGAGGTAACGCTTGATGTTCCGCCGGAGATCATAAACGAGAGGACCATGATCCCTCTCAGGGCGATTGCCGAGGCCTTTGACGCGTCAGTCGAATGGGACGGCAATACAAAGACCGTGACTGTTGCCGACAGCGCTATGGTTACTTCGGTTGATTCGGAAAAAATAACGGACGAAGGCAAGGCCGAGGACGGAACAACGCTTTACACCGTTGACTGCGTATATCCCGTGCTCAACGGAAACGTTTCGACAGCGGGAAGAGATACGGCAAACGAGACGATCAAAAACATAATATTAAAAAATCTCGAGCCTATCGAGGCCGATATAAAAACGGCCGCCGAGGAATTCTATGCTGCTGTTAAGGAAGATGAAAGTTCAGTCATCGATAATTACCGTCCGCTTTCAATAGTCGGCGAATACAAGGTAACATATCTCAGCGACAGCATCGTATCATTATACTACAACATAGGCGCTGATTTCATGGGCGCTCACCCGATGTCGTACCGCGACGGAATTACGGTTGACCTCACTACCGGCAAAGAGATTGCCGTATCCGATGTAATCATAGGCGACACAAATTCCGTTATAAAATCCGCTTATGAGAAGGCTTTCGCTGAAAAATCGGAAATATTCTTCCCCGACGCCATGAATAACTTTGACGAGAAAATAGCCGATATTGATTTCTACCTTGAGGACGGCTCTGTCGTGCTTTTCGCTCCGCTCTATGCCGTAGCTCCCTACGCCGGCGGATTTATCCCTGTAAGGCTTCAATATCAGAAGGACGATGACACAAAGACCGATACCGACTGGACAGTTGAGCTTACGGTCTCCGACGTAACTCCGACAGGCTTAAAGCTTACTATCGCCCTTGATGGCGGCGCTCCCAAAGGAGAGCTTAACACAGGCAGCGAGTTCTGGCTTGAGAAAAAGGACGGGTACATTTGGACTTCCGTTGACAAGCTGATCAAAGATGAAGATACGTCATGGACAATGGAGGCCTATATCATATCTGACAAAGATTCGCCTGAGCTTAACGTAAGCTGGTCGTATCTCTATGGCGAGCTTCCCGCCGGAGAATACAGAATAGGCAAGAAAATAAGCGATCTCATAAAACCCGGTGAGTCTGAACAAAGGACTTTCTACGCTGAATTTGAGATAAAATAACACATACAATTCGGTCATATGAGGTTCCGGCAAAGCCGTCAAAAACAAACAGATGTATGGGCAGCAGGTCTCATGGTATAAA
>CAZBNY010000200.1:0-3434 GCA_964493235.1 uncultured Lachnospiraceae bacterium | reverse complement strand
CCGAAATTATTAAGATCCTGGCGGATCTGACTAGCCGTTATGTTCATTTTCTCACTAAGCTCTTTGGACGAAATTCTCGTAATGTCGCTTTCAAGCAAGTCGCCCAAATATCTGTAATATCTCGGCAATCTGTTAATTACCGCACTTGATATTTTTTTCTCTCCATCCATAAATCAAGACTCCTCACTTACTTATTATTTATAGTATATCACTTGAGTCCATTTATTGTCAACGATAACCCTTTTCGGATTTCTTATATGGAAAAAATTATTGTTATATGCTAGAATAGTGCATAGAGCAAAATCTTTAAAATCGATTTAAAAAGGAGCGGGCCTATGTCCAGACAGGCATCGGAATTTCAGGAGAAATTTATGTCGAGGATCTGCCGCGGCAAGGAGATCTTCAAGCCTCTTAATACAGGCCGCATTGACGAATATGTGAGCTGTGTCCGTGAGTTTGTCGCCAATATTTTCTTTTATATAAAAACGGCTCGACTATTATGATCGACGCGTGGTATAACTATGCCCGCCTGAAGGGAAAAATGGGCCGGCTTGGTCAGGCTCGCGCCAAAAAAAATAAATCATCTCATTCGGCGGCGCTGCCGATAACAGAAAACAATACAGATCTATCGGAGTGAAAAAATTATGATACTTGCTTGTAAGGATATATCAAAAAGCTACGGCACAGATGTGATCCTTGAAAAAATAACATTTAATCTGGAGGAAAAGGAAAAGGCCGCGATCGTTGGAGTAAACGGCGCCGGTAAAACTACCCTTTTCAAAATAATAACCGACCAGATCTCCCACGATGGCGGTCAGCTTTATATACCTAAGGGAACGACCCTCGGTTATCTGGAACAGAACATCGACATTCGTTCCGAAAAGACGATTTATGAGGAAATGCTGGCGGTTTTTGAGCCGATTTTCAAAATGGAGGAAAGGCTCAGGGATATGGAACTGAAGATGTCTGCCCTTTCCGACTCGGAATACGCCGGCTTCATGGAGCAGTATTCGAGACTACAGCATGAGTTCGAGGAGTCCGACGGCTACAGCTACAAGAGCCGTATAAACGGCGTTTTAAAGGGCCTTGGCTTCACCGAGGAGGAATACAGCCAGCAGGTCTGCACTCTTTCCGGCGGTCAGAAGACCCGAGTGTTCCTTGGAAAGCTACTGCTTATTAAGCCCGATCTTCTTCTTTTGGACGAGCCTACGAACCATCTGGATATAGACTCTATCCAGTGGCTTGAGGATTTCCTGAGGAGCTATACCGGCTCGGTGCTTATCATATCCCATGACCGTTACTTCCTTGACAGGACGGTTACAAAAATCATAGACATCGAAAACAGAAAGTCTACGGTATACAACGGAAACTACTCCTTCTTCATCAGGCAGAAGGACGCCCTCAGGGCGGCACAGCTTAAGCAGTACACCGAGCAGCAGAAGGAAATAAGGCACCAGGAGGAAGTAATAAAGACCCTCAGACAGTTCAACAGGGAAAAATCCATAAAGCGTGCCGAAAGCCGTGAAAAGGCGTTGGAGCGCATGGAAAAGATCGACCGACCGGAAAGCCTTCCGGAAAAGATGCGCTTCCGCCTCACACCCAGGATACAGAGCGGAAACGATGTGCTCTCAGTCGAGGGACTTTCCATGAGCTTTGGAAACAACAGGATTTTTTCCAACGTATCCTTCGAGATAAAAAGAGGTGAAAAGGTCGCCATAATCGGCCCCAACGGCATAGGCAAAAGCACTCTTTTCAAGATTATTCTCGGAAGTCTCACCCCCGACAGCGGCAGGTCAGTCCTCGGCGTCAACGTAAATCCCGGCTACTATGATCAGGAGCACCACGAGCTTGATGACAGGAATACCATTTTTGACGAGATACACAATGCCTACCCCAACATGACTAACGGTGAGATACGAAACGTCCTTGCGGCCTTTGTGTTTACCGAGGACGATGTTTTTAAGACTGTCGGCTCCCTTTCCGGCGGCGAGAAGGGACGTGTCTCGCTGGCAAAGATAATGCTTTCCAAGTCCAATTTCCTTATACTGGACGAGCCTACCAACCATCTGGATATGTACTCAAAGGAAATATTGGAGGACGCCATAAACGGCTACGAGGGAACTGTTCTCTACATTTCCCATGACCGTTATTTTATAGATAAAACCGCCAAAAAAACGCTGGAGCTTTCAAGAAACGGTGTGACCCAGTATTTGGGCAACTACACCTATTATCTTGAGAAAAAAGCTTTGCAGGAGCGTATAGCCGAGCTTGAGAATGCCGGAAAACAGTCTGCCGCGCAAAAGCCTCAGCCAATATCCGACTCCAAGGGCGACTGGCTTATGCAGAAGGAGGAGCAGGCTAAAGCCAGAAAAAAGGCCAATGAGATAAAGCGTGTCGAGGACGAAATAGAAAAGACCGAGACAAAAATAAAAGAACTTGAAGAAAAGCTTTTCGACCCTGATGTCAGCGCCGACTCGGGAAAGTTAAAGGAGCTTTTTGACGAAAAGACGACGCTGGAGGAAAAGCTTGAGGAGCTTTATGAAAAGTGGGAGACCGTTCAAGCAGAATAACCGCCAGTAAGGCATATAAAATAAGGACAGTTCAATCTGAACTGTCCTTTTCTTTGTTTTCCAGTTTCTTTTCGGCTGAATACTCAAAAATCCCAAACACTGTTCCAATAACCGCGCCGATAGTCCCTACGATGGCGATCAAATACCACGGCCTTCCAAATATGAACCAAGGCATAATATAACCAAGGACAGCCGCAAGCAGGATATAGGCCAGCTTTAGCTTCACCGGCTCTGCCCTAAGCCTAAAGCTCCATACGATCATGCAGGCAGGAAACACTCCATAGTAAAATACTATGCAATATCCCATTTCATTGCCCAATCCGAATAAAGCACCGACAACAACTATCGCCGCCACGAGCAAAACCGCTTTTATACAATAGCTTTTGAAATCCTTCATATCACATACCTATAAGTATTGGATCAATATTATTTATTAGCAAGATACTCGTTAATATCAGCGAGGACCTTATCAGCGTCCATTCCGTGTACGGCACAAGCCTCATCAAGAGTTTCACCCGCTGACGAAGGGCAGCCTACACAGTGCATACCGGACTGCATAAGGATAACCCCGATACCTCTGTCAATTACAAGCATATCGCCGATAAGCGTATCTTTAGTTACTTTCTTGTCCATGTAAAATTCCTCCTTATATTGAAGTAATGTTTTTTTCATAAAATGCTTTACACCATATTATATACCAATACGATAAATATTACAAACCATTTTTATATGAATTATACATTAAAACAATAATTCCAACCAATTAAGCTGTTTTTATGATAGAATTTCTGATATGATAAATTAAAACACGTATCAGTCATACCCAATTATATGTATATAATAAATGCCGTTATTCAGGAGGAG
>CAZBNY010000199.1:0-3440 GCA_964493235.1 uncultured Lachnospiraceae bacterium | reverse complement strand
TTTTGCCAAACCTCAAGGAATTATAGTATAATATATTCCTGATTGATTTGCAAGTAAATTAAGGAGGAACGACAGTGACGGTTTTAGAAATCATTCTGTTAATATTCATAATCATATTTTTGGCCAATGTAGCGCTTGCCGCTCTTACTGTGTTTTTTGAACACAGAAATCCTGCCAGTACGTGGGCGTGGCTGATGGTCATTAAGTTTATACCGATAATAGGCTTCTTTTGCTATCTTGTTTTCGGCCGCGAGGGCAAAAAAGAGGACACCTTCAGGAAAAAGGCTGAAAATGACTATGAGACATATTTCGGCTATCTTAACAGAATGGATAAGTACAGCGTTATGATAAGCGCGCAGAAAAGGGCAATCGAGGAGAGGGTCGACATAATAGACAGCAAAAACCTCAACGACCTTGCTTATCTGCACATCAATTCCGGAAGCTGTATAACCTATGACAATACGGTTAAGTCTTATTTTGACGGGGACTCGAAATTTGAGGCGCTTATAGAGGATATAAGAAACGCCGAAAAATTTATTCATATGGAATATTATATTCTCAGGGGCGACGAGCTTGGGAAACGCATAGTTAAAGAGCTTGCCAAAAAGGCCGCCGAGGGCGTTGAGGTAAGGCTTCTTTATGACGCTATGGGGAACCGGTTTCTGCCGAAGGACTTTTTCAAGGAGTTAAAGGAGGCCGGCGGAAAGGTCGGAGCCTTTCTTCCGCCGTTCATAATCAGACTGAACTATCGTGACCATAGGAAGATAGCGGTAATTGACGGAAAGATAGGCTATATCGGCGGGTTTAATATCGGCGACGAATATTTAGGTAAGGTGAAACGGTACGGCAAATGGCGCGATACCCATCTCAGGATAGAGGGCGACGCGGTTGACCAGCTGCAGCTTAGGTTTATAATGGACTGGAACTTTGTATGCGGCGGCGAGATAGAGCTTTCGGATAAATATTTCCCGATAGACAAAAATCTGAGCGGAAGCGTGAAGATACAGATAGTCTCAAGCGGCCCTGACACAAAACAGCAGAATATACGAAACGGTTATTTTAAAATGATAAACGAGGCCGAGCATCATATTTATATAACGACTCCGTATTTTGTGCCGGACGACGGAATTTTCGCGGCGCTTAAGGTAGCCGCCCTTTCAGGGATCGATGTAAGGATAATAATTCCGGCTAATCCCGATCATTTCTTCGTATACTGGGCGAGTATGTCATATCTTGGCGAGCTGCTGGAAGCCGGAGTGAAGTGTTATCAGTACAACGACGGCTTTGTACACAGCAAAACCGTGTATGTTGACAGCTTTGTTACGTCGGTTGGTACGGCCAACATGGACGTAAGAAGCTTTGATCTGAATTTCGAGACCAACGCCTTTATTTATGACAAAAGGGTGACGGAGGAGCATGAAAGGCAGTTTTTGAAGGATATTGAGAAAAGTACGGAAATAACATTGGAATGGTACAAAAAACGCTCGGCGGTATTCAAGATAAGGGAAGCCATATCAAGGCTCATATCGCCTATGCTTTAAAAAACGGGAGGAATAAAATGGACGCGCCCTTTGAACAGAAAATAAAAATATTATCATATGACACCGATATGAACGCTCAGATAAGCCTTCAGAATATGGTGAAATATTTTATGGAGACGGCCATTGAGCATTCAGACGCGGCGGGATTTCCGGTGGACGGACTGCTGAAAATGAACAGAGGCTGGGTAGTGCTCAACTGGGTCATCAGGATATATAAATATCCCAAATATAAGGACAACCTTAAGATCTCGACCTGGGCAAGCCGCGGCGGGACGCTTCAGGCCACAAGATATTTCACTATGGAATATGAGGACGGGCAGACAGCCGCCGAGGCGGCGTCAAGATGGGCGTTTTTGGACTTGGAAAAAAGACATCCGGTAAGATTTTCTCTTGAAATGGAGGAGGCTTACTGTTATGATAAACAGGCGCCATTTGATCCGGGAAGATTTAAGCTGCCAAATGAACTTGAGGAAAACATTATTTCCGAGAAAAGCCTTGTTGTAAGAAGGAGTGAGACGGACACAAACGGTCATACTAACAATACAAGATATATCGAGTGGGCTGTGGATGATGTCCCCGAGGAGATATATGTAAACTATAAGGCTGTGGAGGTAAGCGTGCTGTACCGCAAGGAATGCAGAGCGGGAGACACGGTGACAGTCAAAACCTATCTGGAAAACAGGGCTGATGATACAAAACAGATAATTACGGTAATGAAGGACGCTGATAAAAATATACTCTGCAAGCTGTCCGCCGTATGGGAAAAGAAGCAAGCTGAATAAACGGAGGTTATTTATGGAGGCAGAACGCGGCTGTTCTGTAATGGACAGAAAGGCCATGCTTACGGGATTTAAAAATTTTGAACTGAAGGATAAGACGCTGATAGAGAGCTACACTAAACCGTGGAAGCTGGACTGCTCGGATCTCTCCTTCGCTAATCTATTTATATGGGGAGCCGACGGCAAGATGCAGTACACCATCGAGGACGATGTGCTGTACATCAAGCTGAATTTTAAGAGCTTTCCGGAATTCTTCTGGCCGCCTATACCAAAAGTTGGTTCCGGGTATGACTACAGGAAGCTGGTATACAGGGAATTCGATTACATGGAAAACAAGGGCGTAGTGCCTGTGATAAGGAATATCTGGGAGCCTTTCAGGGAAATATTTGAAAAGACCTGTCCGTTCCTTGACATTGAGCCGGCGGAGATAGCCTGGGACTATGTGTACTCAAGGGAGAAGCTGGCTACGCTCAAGGGTAAGAAGCTCCACGGAAAGAGAAACCATATCAATAAATTCATTCAGGAACACCCGGATTTTGAATACAAAAGGCTCGACTCCTCGATGTATGAGGAATGTATAGCCGTGTATGACGAATGGAAGGAGGGCAAGGGCCTTTCTGAAACGGAGTTCGCCAACGAGAGGCGTTCCGTCGTGCTGGCCCTTAATAATATGGAGGCGCTCGGCTTGACCGGCGGAGCGATACTTTTGGACGGAAAAATAAAGGCGTTCACGATCGGCGAGAGACTGACTGAAAATATGCAGCTTATCCATATAGAAAAGGCCGATTCGGAAATAAACGGACTTTTCCCGATGATAAACCAGCAGTATGTACTGAACGAGTGTCAGGACGTGGAATATATCAACCGTGAGGAGGATATGGGCGTCGAGGGAATGAGAAAAGCCAAAAGAAGCTATTACCCCGACTATATGGTGAAAAAATATTTCGCGGCCAGGGGTAAAGTCACCGAGGAAGAACTGAGCGAGGAGTAAGGCCGTAAAGAATAGAGTTGACAAATCAGATAAACAGGTATAGACCGATGTAAGAACAGGTCAATATGAAGTTGACCGTCTCAAAAAGATTTTTTATGTATTTAAGGTGTGCTAAGAAGGTATGCCGTT
>CAZBNY010000198.1:0-3441 GCA_964493235.1 uncultured Lachnospiraceae bacterium | reverse complement strand
GCAAGCCAGAAAAAGCATAAAACAGGACTGACTGTTTTAGTACAACTCAACATAGTATTTATGCACGGAACTCGTTTCCGTGCATATTTTTTATAAACGAAAATACGAGCGGAATTCGTTTCCACTCGTGAACAATTTACTTATATTAGCCTAGGCATGAACGAAAAGGTTTTTATAAACATTTTCTTAAGTCAAACGCCTTAGCGTAAAGGTTCGGAAAGGGAAGAGTTTTCCGGAGTGAAATCCCCACGGCCGAGGAAAACAGCGGGTTCCAAGGCGTTTTTTGCCGCTGGAACCCGTCTGTTTATACCTCTGTCTACTCATCAAAATCCTGATTTTGAAGAGTTATCGCTGTAGACTTTTATTTATTCCTTTTCCATGCTTTGAGCCATATTTTCGTCAGGGTCAACATAAATCGTCCTGTTCTGCTCATATATGACCATGCCGGGCTTCGCGCCCCTCGGCTTCTTTACGTTTTTCCTTGCGGTATAGTCCACGGGGACCTTAGCGGAATCCTTAGCCTTGGAAAAGCTCGCGGCTATCACAGCGGCCTCAAATATCGTCCTGTCGGGCGGTTCCGTGTCTCCGCACTTTATAATAACGTGGGAACCCGGGATATTTTTTGTATGGAGCCAAATATCGCCGCTGTCGGCAAAACGCAGGGTCAGCTCGTCATTTTGAGTATTGCTCTTTCCGGCATATATATCAAAGCCGTCTGACGATACAAAGTGCATCGGTTTGGCTTTTTTTGCGTTTTGTGCCTTTCCCTTCGGCTGTTTTTTCGCCTTAATATAACCCTCCGAAACAAGCTCCGCCTTTATCTCCCTAATGTCACTGTCGTCCTCAGCTGACTCAATGGCCGTCAAAACACTCTCTAAGTATTCCAGCTCCTCCTCGGTCTGCTTTTTCTGTACGGTTGCCGCCGCATTGGTACGCTTCGCCTTATTATATTTGGCGTAATATTTGTTGGCGTTATCCGCCGCGGTAAGCATCGGGTCCAGCTTGATCTCTATTTCAGGCATATTTTCCTCATAATAGTTCTGCACAGTTACCCTGTCGGCCTTTTCCTCTATGGAATATATATTCGCCATTATCAGCTCTCCGAAAAGCTTATACTGATTCCTGTTTTCGGTGTCCCTTATGGCCTTCATCTGAATATCCAGCTTTTTGGCGCACCGCTCGATATTTGAGACAACTACCCTTCTTATGTCATGCGCTCTCTGCCTTACATGGTACTGGTTATCCCTTCTGCTGTAAAACTCCTCCAAAAGCTCTGAAAACGAGTCGAAATATTTCCTTTCCATCTCGCCGTACTGCTTAGACGTAAGGGAGAAAAAGTCTGTCACTCCACCGTCCCGGTCATAAACGATATGCGGTGTAAACCTGCCGCTTTTCACAGCCTCCATGTCGGACAAAAAGCTGCCGTAAAGCCTTTTTATTCCGTCCCCGTCCAACTGCTCCGCTCTGTCGGACGAGTCAAAGCCTGCCTTATAGCATATTTCCGAGGCATATGCCGGACTTATGCCGGTATAGCTCTTGTATATAAGCGCCTGCAGGGTCTGTCCGGATCTCTCCCCACATATTTTCTCGAACTCGCCAAGCTCCAGCAGCATAGGGTCTTTCTTGCCCTGCGACGGCGGGAACTCATACACTCCGCCGGGCAGCACCTCCCTTACGGAGCTTCGATCATGGCTGACGTGCTTAATGGCGTCAAGTATGCGTCCGTTTTCGTCGGTCAATATTATATTCGAGTATTTTCCCATGAACTCGGTTATAATGTGCTTCACGCCAAGGTCGCCCATTTCATTCATGCTTTCCACGTCAATTATGGCTATTCGCTCAAAATTCGGCTGTCTTATATCCAGTATCCTGCCGCCGGCAATATGCTTTCTCAGCACCATGCAGAACATCGGCGCGGTCACGGGATTTTCCTTTTTAATATCGGTTATATGGATCCTCGGGTGCATGGAGTTGGCCGACAGAAGCACTCTGAAATTGCCCTCCCTCAGCGAACGGACGGAAAAAATTATCTCGTCATTCCTCGGCTGATATATTTTATCTATCCTGCCGCCGGTGAACTTTTCCTTAAGCTCATGCACTATATTAGCCACGGCGATCCCATCGTAGGCCATCAAAACACCTCCTGCTGTGTAAAAAAATGGGCCTTGGCCCGTTTTAGATTATTGACAAATATAGATAGAAACGGCTTTATATTAGAAAGATTTTTTAGCCTTTCCGTCTTTGTCCACAGTCTGAAACAGATCCTGCCCAATTTATATCAATTATCGTCCTCAGGCGAATAATCCCCGCTGAGATACATCTGCTCGATAAGCTGTCTGCCCTTTTTAGTCCTGAACACATTGTCCCTCACACGGGCGATTTTTTCCTTATCGGTTATCTTTTTATCAAAAATGTTCACAAGTATGTCGGCCTCAACAACAGCCTGGAAATCCACCCCGTCCACGGCGCTCAGCGTATGGTGGTGTCCGACTATATAGCATACCCTGTCTATAATCCATTCGGGAACATGGCATTCCTCCATTATTTCTCTGGCAACAGGCTCGCTTTCTATTTCCTGATATTTGCCTTCGGTAGAGTGATATTTTTTCTCACAGTTATGGATACCTATATCATGCAGCAGCGCCGCCAGCTCCGCTATTTTCTGATGATTTTCATCAAAGCGGTCGGCCTTTCCGATTATTCTCGCGAAAGAATGCACTCTGAGCATATGATGGATACGAGCGGCGTCGTTGCCGTTATACTCGACGGCACGGGCCATTATTCCAAATACCATAGAAGATACCTCCTATAAATAGAGTTTTCATAAAGGGATTATATACCATACAATTATTAATTGCAAGGGTCGGTGTTTTTTATGATCCCGCAGGCCATTGCTGACTTACGAATCAGAAAAAACAGCCCCACGGGCCATACGATAGTTGATCGTCATATTCCAATTTTTATTATCGCACAGTATATTTTTGAACGGTATCATAGTTTTCCATATAAATTCCGCAACTCATATTTTCTCAAAAAGCCAGTCATATGAAGCGTTACAGATCTCCCTGAACGCTATGAGGACACTGACCCCGTGCTATACATTCCTCATTCCATTTGCGATAAAATTGATCCGCTTATTTCCGATCCTCTCGTTTCCGGCCGGGCGGCAACCTCATCCCGTGTAAATCCTGCCCTCTTTCTTTTTTCAAATTTTCTCCGTTCGATATATCTGTTTTAATTTAGATGACATAAAGCTTCTCCAATCGATAATGAAATACCTTGCATTATTGATTATATAAAAATAATATGTTACTCGCAAAATAAAATTCAGAGGGAATTTTTATGACAAACAAATATATTAATAACTTAAATGAAATAGAAAACATACCTTTTTAAAATTATGGTTCTCTTATTATTTTTTAATCAAATCTCATTTTATTC
>CAZBNY010000197.1:0-3447 GCA_964493235.1 uncultured Lachnospiraceae bacterium | reverse complement strand
TCCATGTGTCAAGTCTCCAGGGAGCGATGATTTTCAGATCGGGAGCGAGAGCCTTGATCGTAAGCTCGAAACGAACCTGGTCGTTTCCTTTTCCTGTGGCGCCGTGGCAGATAGCTGTAGCGCCCTCCTTGCGGGCGATCTCAACAAGTCTCTTGGCGATGATAGGTCTTGCCATCGATGTGCCAAGAAGATATTTTCCCTCATAAACGGCGTTGGCCTTAACGCAGGGGAAGATAGCGTCTGTGATGAATTCCTCTGTAAGGTCCTCTATGTAAAGCTTGCTTGCTCCTGTTTTGAGAGCTCTTTCCTCAAGGCCGTCAGTCTCCTTGCCCTGACCGACGTCACCGCAGACAGCGATAACTTCCGCGTCGTCGTAGTTTTCCTTAAGCCAAGGGATAATAACTGATGTGTCAAGTCCGCCTGAATATGCGAGTACTATTTTTTCCTTCATTATGATTCTCTCCTTCATAAAAATAATATAAATGAAGTATACATACAATTTAAGTAAAAATCAATACGTTTGTGCAAATAAAAACAAGATTTATGAATAAATATTAGTTTTATATGATTATAAGGTGCCGATTTGGGCATTTTTAAGAATAATGATGAATATTTAAGGCAGAAGTATGCAGATGACGGACATATGTTTACGGCGGTTGAAAAGGGCCCGAAATAGTTCTGTATATTTTTGTTGTTCTGTGGTAAACTTAAAGAAAAGGAGGGGTACTAATGAAAAAATGCGATACATTGATCATAGGCGGCGGTCCGGCCGGATATACGGCTGCTTTATACGCGGCGAGGGCCGGCATGAGCGTCACTGTGCTTGAGATGCTTTCTCCCGGAGGCCAGATGGCGACAACGACGGAAATAGATAATTACCCCGGATTTGAGGAAACGGTTGACGGCTTTGACTTAGCCCAGAAGATGAAAGCAGGGGCGGAGCGTTTCGGAGCCGAAAGCGAGTTCGCGGAGGTGATCTCCGTTGATTTGGCCCCAAAAATAAAAACAGTTGAGACAACGTCCGGCTCCTATGAGGCTAAGACCGTTATAATCGCCACGGGCGCGGCTCCCAAAGAGCTTGGGATAGAGAACGAGGGCGAGCTGAGGGGCAGGGGAGTGTCCTATTGCGCGACCTGCGACGGCATGATGTACAGAAACAAGACCGTAGTCGTGGCAGGAGGCGGAAACACTGCCGCTGAGGACGCCTTATATCTGGCAAAGCTGTGCAAAAAGGTGTATATAGTCCACAGACGGGACAGGCTGAGGGCGTCGGCGGCCTATCAGAAACGGCTCGAAAGAATGGAGAATGTTGAATTTATATGGAACAGCTCGCTGACAAAGCTGTTTTTTGACAACATAGTCACGGGAGCGGAGATAACGAATAAGCTTACGGGCGAAAAAACGAATGTTGAATGCAGCGGTGTGTTCATAGCAATCGGAAGGTCTCCCAATACGGGACTTTTTAAAGGACAGCTTGAGCTTGACAGCGAGGGATATATAATTGCCGACGAGACGACAAAAACGAGTATACCGGGAGTATTTGCTGCGGGAGACGTAAGGAGGAAGCCGCTCAGGCAGATAGTCACGGCGGCCTCGGACGGAGCCGTAGCGGTAAAGTTCGCGGAAGAGTATATGGAAGAAACAGAGAAATAAAAATAAAGCTCCCACGGTCGTAACCTGCGGGAGCCTTAATTATCAATAATTCAATATAGTTTTAACGGTGTAACCCTTAAGGCATTCCCTTCCGCCAAGGGCATCAAGCTCGATAAGGAAGCAAAGCGCGCTCACCTCGGCACCGACTGACTCAACAAGCTCCACCATAGCCTTTGCTGTGCCGCCTGTGGCAAGGAGATCGTCAACGATTACGACCTTCTGACCCTTTTCAAGAGCGTCAACGTGCATCTCTATTGTGGCTGTGCCGTATTCAAGAGCGTATTCTCTGCTGACCGTCTCGGCGGGAAGTTTGCCCTTCTTTCTGATAGGAACAAACCCCTTAGACTGGTTGTAGGCAAGGGGCATTCCGAAAATAAATCCCCTTGACTCGGGAGCGACGATAATGTCATAATCAACGTCCTTAAGCGACTCGGCAATTTGGTCTACAGACTGTCTGAGCGCTTCGGGATTTTTGAGCAAAGTCGTGATGTCTCTGAAAATTATGCCTTCCTCGGGAAAGTCCTTTATGCTTCTGATAGTATCTTTTAAATCCATCGATTATCCCTCCGTAATTTCTGTATATTACCCTCCTATTAATTTTACCATCTGAACGAGCTTATTTCAAGCTGTATACGCTCAAATCCGTTATAATAATTGATTTTCGGAGTATATGTTATGTCCGTGAAGATATCGGTATTCACGCCTCTCAGCAGTTTCTCGCATTGGTTTTTGCCAAACACTCCGCACATTTCGCCAAAAAGTCTTTCGGCGTTTCCGAACCATATCCCGTCAATTTCGGCGGTTCCGTCGTCAAATATCATTTTGACGGCGTTTTTGTTTTTGCCCATAATGAGCATTTTAGTAATTTTAAGATGCTTGGCCGCGAAGACCGGCTTGCGGTTTCCCTTGCCGCATGGCTCTATCAGCTCAAGCTCTCTGATAACATTTTTGTTTATAGCCGAGAAATGGACCGCCGCGTCGATAGTGATACGTTTGAACCGTTCAGCGCTTTCGGGCCATTCGGGTTCATTCATTCGTCTTATGAATTCCGGCAGGTCGGCCCTTTTTAACGTCATTCCGGCGGCCATAGGGTGCCCGCCGAAGCGATACAGCATATCCTTTACCGTCATAAGCCTCTCGAATATGTCGAAGCCCTCGATACTTCTGGCGGATCCCTTTATATACTCGTCCTCGCCGCTGTCGGTAAGCACTATTGTCGGCTTATAATATATATCCTTTATCCTTCCGGCGGCTATTCCGGCGACGCTTTCATGGCAGGAAGGGGCATATTCGATGATAATGTCGTCGGCAGGCGGTTCGTCATATTTTGAGATTATATTCTTGACAGCGGCCTCTGTCTCACGCTTGCGCTCCTCATTAAGAGCGACAAGCTCATCAAGTATTTTTTCCGCCTCATCTCGGCTGTTGGAGAAAAGCAGGTCCATAACAAGCTGTGCCGTGGACATTCTTCCGCCGGCGTTTATAACGGGACCGATAAAGAAACCGACCCTGCCTACCGATATGCGTTCTCCGGCCTTAAGACATCTGTCTAAAAGCGCCCTCATGCCATAGTTTTCGGTATCCTCCAGCACCTTAAAGCCTTCCTTTACTATTATCCGGTTTTCGCCCGTAAGGTCAACTATGTCGCAGACTGTAGCAACGGCAGCGTATTGCAGCATACCCCGAAGCCTGTCGCTCACGCCAAAAAGAGCATACAGCGCCTCGGCTATTCTGTAAGCGATACCGGCGCCACACATATGCTTGAAGGGGTAGGGGCAGTCCGGCCTTTTGGGG
>CAZBNY010000196.1:0-3491 GCA_964493235.1 uncultured Lachnospiraceae bacterium | reverse complement strand
TTAGATAAAGCTGATCTGGGAATGGTCGGTGCCATAGGAAAACATAGAAAGTATAAACCGCAAGCATTCATTACTTTAATAAACAGTTTCTATGTCACACCCGACGGCGGTTGACTTAAGAAATATGATTTAAGCCAAGCCGCCCATAATAGTCGGTGCAGAGAAAAAAGTTCTCTGTGATAAGGAGCGTCCGAAAATGAAAACATAGAAATAATTAAAAGTCCTAAATAGGGCGGAGCGCAAGGCAAAAGTCTCGCCGTGCCGGATTTGGCACGGCGAGGCTTTTTAACGCAGCAGCCGACATTTAGGGCTTTTTAGTATCTATGGTTTCTTATGAGAATGCGACATATTCCGAGACCTTTTTTAGTTTGCTCCTATAACAAATTCCTGTCCGTCAGTGTCAGAATTATTATTTGAAGGAGTTGTATTATTTCCTGTTTCGAAAGGAGTACCATCAAATCTGCTGTTGGGATCATATTCCGTGTCTTCGCCGCCAATAACGACGTCATTGGGAACGGAGGTTGATGTTTCATGGTTCTCAAGGCTACAGGTCTGACTTATATCTATATAGATTTTTCCGTCCTTTTCGCAATCCTCTTCGCTTGGCAGGTTCACTATTTCTCCGTCAACAACTGCCAGAGAAAGCTCCTCGACAACGTCATCAGGGCAATTAGGGCCTGCCAAATATCCGGTCTCCATGCATATCCTGTAGATGGAGTGGGCCGTACACTGCGATGATGGAACAGTTGCCGCGACGGCATAGTCGGTAGATACCATATTGCCATAATAGCCGGCTCCGTAATAGTCAGCCGAGCATACATCGGGAATAGGTGACGCATTTTGTATAGCGCAGAAGCTGGCGGTAGTTATTCCCTCAGGCTTTACAAATTCCTTATACGGAAGGGTGTCGTGAAGCTGATCCATAATGGTTCGCCAAACGATAAGATGATAGCTCTTGTCATAGCTGATCTTTTTGGGTGTGTCATATCCCATCCAAATAGCCGAAACATAGTATGGAGTGTATCCGGCGAATACAAGGTCCTTATCGTCGGTGGTGGTTCCTGTTTTACCGGCGACAGGCATATTGTTCTTCTGGAATCTGGCAAGACCGCCTGTTCCTCCGCCTGAAATAACGTCCTCCATCATGTCTGTAAGCAGGAAGGCCGTAGTCTCCTTTATTACACGCTTGCCCTCGTAGTCATACTCGAGAATAACATTTCCGTTATGGTCCAGAACCTTGGTATAGGGAGTAGGGGCCATGTATACGCCACCGTTGGCGATAGCGCCGTAGGCCGCGGTAAGCTCAAGCATGGAAACACCGTTTGTAAGACCGCCGAGAGCGGTATTGGCGTTTATATCTTCCTCTGTAATATTCTCAAATCCGAAGTTGAGGAGGTAATTATAAGAGTTATATACTCCGGCGCTGACAATAACCTTTGCCGCCAGAATATTCATTGAATCCCTTATACCCTCACGGACTGTAGCGTATCCTCTGTAACCGCCTGACCACCAGTTGTTGGGACTCCAGCCGCCTACTGTGAAGGCTTCGTCCTTTACGAACGATCCTGCCGCGTATAAGTCCTGATCTATGGCAGGGGCATATGCCGCGAGCACCTTAAAGCAGGAGCCGGGCTGACGATATGCCTGTGTAGCCCTGTTGAACACAAGGTCTCCGCTTTTTTCTCCTCTGCCGCCTATGAGTGCCTTTATTTCACCGGTTCTGTAGTCCATTATGACCATAGCCGCCTGCAGAGAGTTGGAAACGACGAGATTGTCAAGCACCATAGTATGAGTTTCATCAATATACTTGGCCTTTACCTCCTCGGCAAAAGCCTCGGCCGCTTCTTTGCTTGAGACTGTTTTTGTCTCGGAATGATGCTCCTGCTCATTAGTCTCGGTATTAAGCACAGAGATAGTGTAGGTGGCGTCATAATTCTTGTCCGACGGCGGGAACAGTGAATCATCGGCAAAGCCCTGCTCAAGAGTATTCTGGATCTCCTGATTCATTGTCGAGTAGATCTGAAGGCCGCCGCTGTAAATAAGGTTATAGGCCTCCTGAGACGTCAGATTTCTCTGCTCCTGAAGATCTTTCGCGAGTGTGACAATAAGGTTGTCCACAAAGTAGTTATGCAGTGAGGTCGAATCCTCATCGCTGGACTGCTTGCCGACAAGCTTTGAGTAAATATCCTCGGCGATAGCCTCGTCATATTCGGCCTGGGTTATATATTCCAGCTCAAGCATGGCGTCCAGAACGGCTGTCTGCCTTTCCTTGTTGGCCTCGGGATTGCTTATCGGCGAATATCTTGAGGGATTTTTGGTAATTCCGGCTATGCTCGCGCACTCGGCAAGGTCAAGCTCGCTGACCGTCTTGCCGTAGTAATACTGGGCCGCCGCCTCAACGCCGTTAAGTCCGTGGTTAAGGCTTATGGTGTTCAGATACAGCTCAAGGATATAATCCTTGGCCGCCTGCTTGCTTCCAAGGGTCTCCGTCAGCTCCTTCTCGTATTTGATAGCGAGATACTGTTCCTGAATTTTACGGGTTATCTGTTTCTCACTGGTAAGTATCTCATTTTTAATGAGCTGCTGCGTGATCGTACTTGCGCCCTGGGATAAATCCCGAGCCTTAATATCTGCGTACAGCGCCCTGAAAATACCCTTGATATCGATACCGTTGTGTTCATAGAAACGCCTGTCCTCTATGGCGACGACAGCATTACGCAAATTTTCAGGTATTTGGTCGATAGTAACGTACTCACGGTTCTCAGTGCCGTGCAGCTTGTCTATTTCGACCCCGTTGTCGTCGTATATAATAGATGTATAATTGCTTGGTACTATGTCCGAGGTATTGATCGGGGGCGCGTTTTTAACAATACTGATCCATGCGCCGGCGGCAAGGCCTATTCCCGCGAGGATAAGAATAAATATCAGTGCGAAAAAAACCTTTATGCCTGTATGTTTTTTCTTTTTCCTGACCGATTTTTGGGGCTTTTTTTTAGGAGCCGGACGGCTTTTGTTCTCAGCCTGCGGACGGCTGTGAACGGTTTGTTTTTCCGAGTAGACACGTTGTTCGCTTCGTTCCGCCGGCACACTGCGTTTCTGAGACAGCGAGCGGCTTGCCGAATGCGTGGGATCCGATGACGAAGGCGGTCTGCGCCTTTTTACCGGATGCCCGTTTTCGTCCACATAATGAACATTACCGTTTTCGTCAGTGTATTTAAATATTTTGTGTTTATTTTCATTATGTTCCGAGTTATCCATACTGAACCCTCCTAATTCAGAATATATTATAACAGATTAGGCATTGATAATAAAGGAAATAATTTCTTAAATTCTTTAAGATTTAATTACAAAAATGAATATACGGTTGTATTTTTATAAAAAAGTGGAGGAGATATGTATTTTTAGAGGGAAATTTAACAGATTTGTGGTGTTTATTTTACTCATGCTGGGAGGAATGTCGGTTTTTGATGACACGGCGACCACCGAGAAAT
>CAZBNY010000195.1:0-3504 GCA_964493235.1 uncultured Lachnospiraceae bacterium | reverse complement strand
AAAAATGCTCCCCATAGTCTAGTCTCGAAATTTTTGTTATTTCGAGTGTCTACTCTATGGGGAGCATATCAAATGCCATGAGGCCCGTTGTTTTTATTTGTCAAAAACCCGATTTTGACTCCATTATTCAACTATTTTTTTCAGTTCTTTTATAAGCCTTGCGTTTTCCTCAGGCGTGAGTATGCAGAATCTTAAGAAGCTTTCATCCAAGAAAGTGAACGAAGCCGCGTCCCTTATTACCATCTTTCTGCGTACCATATGATCGAAAATGTCAGCCGCCGTAATTTTATCGGTAAGAAGCTTTACAAGTATAAAATTCGCCGAGGATTCGTATACCTTTACATTTTTCCAGGTTTTAAGCTCATCATAGGCTTTTTTTCTTTCGGTCGAGATAAGCTTTTTGGTTTCCTCTATGAAAGGAATGTCGCTGAAAATAAGCTCGCCGGCATAGCTGGCAAGGATATTGACTGACCAGGGATCCTGATTCTCGGCAAGCAGCTTATGAAACTTCTCACTTGAGGTAACTCCGTAGCCAAGCCTGATACCGGGAGCCGCAAAAAACTTCGATGTTCCCCTGATGACAAAAATATTATCATATTTTGAGGCAAGCGGAATTGAACAAATTTTGTCAAGACTGTCGCTGAACTCAATATAGGTCTCATCTACCATGACGCCGATACCCTTGGACTTACAGTGGATAAGTATTCTTTCCATCTGTTCGACGGTGATAGCCGTACCCGTGGGATTATTGGGATTGCAGGCTATGAAAAGGCCAACGTCCCCGTCGAGAACGCTTATGAGCCTGTCCACATTGATCAGAAATTCCTCATCTTCTCTAAGCTCAAAATACTCGTAGCTGCTGCCGATAGACTTTACAGCGTTTTCATATTCCGAATAGGCAGGCCCCATTATTATTGTTTTTTTGGCGTTCACCGACTTGATGAATGTTGAGATAAGCTCGGTCGAGCCGTTTCCCACAACTATGTTCTGAGGCTCCGCTCCGGTATACGCGCTGATGCTTTTCTTAAGCGACTGATATTTTTTGTCAGGATAGGCTGATACCATTGAGATATTTTCCGCAAGCTTCTGAGCCGCGCGCTTAGGAAAGCCGAGAGGGTTTATATTTCCGCTGAAATCGGAAATTTCACTCTTTGGTATACCGTATGTTCTTTCAATGGCGTCAAGGTCTCCGCCGTGCATATGTGTAAGTGTTTCCATATTATGTTCCCCCATTATCATGTATAGTCATCAGAAAGCGAATGATGTTCGTTTTCTGTGATTTCTTTGCTTTGTGAAACTATTCTGGGATAGATTATTTCCGGGATCCCTATATATGATTTCAAAAACCTCAGCTCCAACGACCGTCCTCCCTCAAGCAAAAACAAAAGCGACCGGCCCTCGTCAAAGGATATTTCCGACAGCGCCGTTGATGGATCGGACAAACGCCCAATGTCGTTGAAGTCAAGGTATTTTTTATTCTTTTTATCAATGACTCTGGCGGAGTATTTCGTTTTAGGCGGAAGGGAAAACATAAGCAGTAAATGAAAGAACACCATTTTCAAAGGTGTGGAGCTTTCAAATTCTATCTTCTTCCACAACAGCTGGTCATTATCAAGATGTACCCTGAAGCTGTATATGCTTTCGGGAACGGTCGGAATGCTTTGGCCCGCCTGTTTTTCCGCGGTCAGAGACAAATATATTTTTTCCATCGGTATAGGCGGATATTTTGGAGAGCTGTCCGATGCCGGGTCAAAAAATATTTTTCCAAGCCTGGTATGTATATAAGTAGTACATGGCATAAACAGATCCAGTTCACGCTCCCCGTCTATGGCAATGGTAGTAAACAGACCGTTTACAGTTTCCCTGATGCTTAACGGATATGAATACAACGGCCTTATGAGCCTCAGATAATACCCGAATACATATATGAAATTTTTGTCCATCAATATTCCCAAGTAGTAGACCGACGAGATCACAGCCGAATCCATATCGCTCATATTGCCGTCGTCGGACCGTTTCCATATTTCCTCCAGATCAATGCCAGCCTTGCTGTAAATCGATATAAACATATCGTCGATAGACATTGGATTTTCAAGAAACGACATGATGGTCTCAGCGTTGATAGCGCAAAAATCATAAGGAAACTCCGAATTCAGGGCGGAGGCGCATATTTCGCAGGAAACGCTGACTATGTTTTTCAGACGCGAAACGCTGTCCGAAAAGAAGAAATTCCTGAATTCCGCGACAGGCTGAATACACGGCTCAAACAGAGACGGCATTTTGGTATACATACCAAGGCCCTCGCCAAGTCTGAACAAATATTCCACATAATATTTGTCAGAAATGGAAAGACGTTTTTGCAGTCGGTGAATGTCATTTTCCGTAAGCGAAAGATCATCATTAAGATAAAGCGCCGGAGAAATAAATTCGTATAAAATCATCAGATCACGGTATATCGGGTGATCCTCAGCCGAATAATAGTTCCTTGTAAAGAAAAAATCCAGACTGTTGCCGTTGAATTTTTTCAAATTAAGACAGATGCTGTAAAAACCATTTCCGAAGGCCCGATTTTCCTTCTGGCTCTCTATAATAGTCGAGGGGGAAAGTATAGTCTTGTGAAAAAGCGCGCTGTAATACCAGCGTACAAAAACCGTAGGCGCTAAATGAGCGATCTCTCTACGCTGTTTGCCTGTCATATGTTCATATATTGAGTTGAAATCATTAGAAAATAAATTTAATATTCTGTACATTTCATACCCCTTTAATTTTTATGAAAGGTTATTAAAGTATTATAGCAGATTTTTTCACTTTTATAAATATATATTGTAATTTTGGCGAAAAAAGACGGGAGTTTACAAGCAAATGATTTTTTGTTATTCTAAATACAGTTAGGGGGTGAACGGTATATGATTATCGACAGTGTTCAGATAGAATGCTTTTTATGCGCGGCAAAGCACTTAAATTTCTCTAAGGCGGCTGAATATCTTTATATATCTCAGCCTGTTCTGAGCAGGAGAATATCCAGACTTGAACAGGAGCTGGGCGCCAAGCTGTTTGACAGGAGCGGGCGCAATTTGGAGCTGACAGAGCAGGGCAAAAGATTTCAGGAGTTTTTTGAAAGGGCCTCGGCCGATTTCGACGTCCTTATTGACTCGATAAATGATGAGGCCAATATAACGAAAAGACAGATACGGGTCGGCGTATGCGAGGGACTTGATCTGTCTAAATATATAAGGATAATATTGTCAGGCTTCGCCAGGGTGAACCCCAATATTGAAATAATATTCGATTCGGGGCCGGTGGAATCGCTGCTTGAGAGCTTTAAACACGGCTATTATGATATTGTAATAATGCTTAAGGTAACGATAGAGAATTATATCAAAAGCGGCTTTGTCAGCAGGGTCAGGACATTTGACCTTCTGTATGTCAACAAATGCGTGATATATTCGGTGCATAACCCGCTTAGCGACAGAGAGGGCCTGACGCTGGAGGACTTTGAAAGTC
>CAZBNY010000194.1:0-3538 GCA_964493235.1 uncultured Lachnospiraceae bacterium | reverse complement strand
CCTAAAAATAATTGACAATATCATTAAGGTGCTATGTATATAGGAGTTATGGAGCCCCTGCCAATTTTAGTCAGTTATCGGACTTCTGATGCTTTTTGCCCGGCGGGATACAAGATATTATCAGCTTTACCGATATAACCGTTATCAGTGTAATCGCCACCTCATATTCATTTATTTAAGATAAGCAAGGGAAATGGGTTGTCAGGCTTTCTCCCCTGCTTTATCTTATGTATTTATTTATATCACCGTTTATAGAAGAAGGATCGCAGCGAACGCTGTTATAGGAAACCATAAAGGGTACGGACGCTTTATTTTTGTTATGCCGATGAGAAAAGCTCAGTTTTTTCATGGGTAAGTCAAATACAGTGATACGCAGACTGGCCTGGAAATGTAAATACCCATTCTCGGAAGCTGTATTAATATTCAGGTGAGGGTTATATTCTCTGATTTAGTCCAAACTTTTAGGCTAACGCGTTTTTGTTTGCCGTTTCTTTTGAGGTATGGCAATTTTTTTGACATAAAAAAAGAAGCCGCGCGCTGATCATTAGCGCGGCGGCTTCCTATAAATTTTCTATAAAATCAAAATTTGTCCTGTTTTTTAGATAACGGGTCCGAGACAGTGGATATCGATAGATGTGAAGTATTGAACGGCCTCGTTCTTTGTCATCTCTCCGCTGAGTGTGCGGATAAGCTTCGCGAAGGCCTCCTCGCCGACTTCCTCAATTGTCTTAGCGCCTGTCAGTATAAGACCGGCGTTGATGTCCATATCTTCATTCATATTCTCATATGTATTGGGATTGCCGCATATTTTGATGACCGGCATACTGGGGAATCCCTGAGGCGCTCCGCGTCCCGTCGAGAACATCATACACTGGGCGCCCGTTGCCGCCATGCCCGTAAGTATCTCAGGCTCGCGTCCGGGCGTGTCCTTTATCCAAAGACCCTTATGATTTATTACTCTCTCAGTATATCCCATAACTCCCTGTATAGGTCTTGTACCGGATTTCATTATCGCTCCGAGTGATTTCTCCTCGATAGAGCTGAGTCCTCCGGCTATATTGCCCGGTGTAGGCTGGCCCTTTCTCATATCGCAGCCGAGGGACTTTGCCCTTGTCTCCATCTCGTCTACGATTTGGAATATCTTGTCGCCTACTTCTTTATTTACCGCTCTTTTGGCAAGCAAATGCTCTCCTCCGATAAACTCCGTTGTCTCGCCGAAAATAACGGTCGCTCCGAGGTCAACGAGTTTGTCAGCCACATATCCGATCACGCAGTTTGATGCCATTCCGCTTGTTGCGTCAGAGCCGCCGCATTTAATGGACATAACGATGTTTGACACGTCAACAGGCTGTCTCTGTAAGCCGGAATTTTCTATTACAAGATGTCTGGCGATGTCAGTGCCCTCACGGATAGCCTTTGAGACTCCGCCAAGCTCCTGAATATGTATTATCTCGACGTGTTTGCCGGTCGCCGATATTTCCTTGACCATACGTTCATGGTCGGTGCCCTCGCAGCCAAGGCTAACAATAAGCACAGACGATGTGTTTGGACTGCAGCCGAGGCTAATAAGCGTGTCCGTAACTCTCTCCAGATCAGGAGGAAGCTGACAGCAGCCCTGATGGTGCAGATAAGTAACGGTTCCCTGAACCTGATGACAGATAGCGGCGGCAACATCATTAGCGCAGGTTACGCTGGGAATGACAGCTACCATATTTCTTGCTCCGACCTTTCCGTCGGGGCGAACATAACCCATAAATTCCATATAGTTTCTCTCCTTTCCGTACTTATTCCGTCCAGTCTCCGCGGCCGCGCATACTGTCCAAATTGTGTATATGTACGTATTCGCCGACGGATATATCAGATGTAGCTATTCCTATTTCCTCACCGTATTTAATGATAAGCTCGCCCTTTTTGATAGGCTTGACAGCTACCTTATGACCGTATGGTATATCGGCCAAAACGGTCTCCGTAACGGTATTTCCTTTTTTGTCCTTAATGTCAACAGACATACCTGCCTTGACGTCGTTAGCAAAAATTGTAGCGACGTTATCAAGATCGTTAACTTTTAGTGCTAATACATTAGCCATAGTGCATCTCCCCTTCTTATATTTATTTTGTATATAACCTTTTAGATAATTATATTAAATTTTATGTAAAATGTAAATATAATATTGCTAAATTAACATACATATTGTGTATAAAGTTGAAATATTAAGTAAATTCGACAAAAAACCAAAATAAATTTAGCCTTTTCTTGACATATTAGGACTCGAATGATAACATATAATATATATTGTCTGACAAAAAGGAGGATCGCTGATGTACGACGCTTTGCTTGAGAATTTGGATTATTTAAAAGTAACAGACTGTAAAAATATTTCTGACACTCTTTTTAAGAGATTCAGGGATCTTATAATTATGGGAAAGCTGCCGGCAGGAATGGCTCTTCCTAATGAAAACGCCATGAGCGAGCTGCTGGGGATCGGCAGAAGCTCACTGAGAGAGGCATATACGGCTTTGGCGCTTTCCGGATTTATTGTACGTTCAAAATCTGGTACCTGCATCAGCAGCTCCGATGAAATGATAAATACAGCTCCGTTCAACATGATAGTAGAGGGCTCTAAACAGTCGGATATATTGGAATTCAGGTTTATGCTGGAGGCGGAAAATGCCAGCTACGCCGCGAAAAGGGCCGATGAGGAGGATATAAAAAGAATAACGGAATCATATGAAAAGATGATAAATAATAAGTCCGATATTGAAAGATTCGCTTATTATGATGTGGAATTCCATATGAATGTGGCTAAGGCCGCACACAATGATCTGCTGTACAATATAATGAAGGCGTCCTACAGTACGATCAGGAAGGGCGTAAAGCAGGCCGGACTTAATGCCTACAGTATGAAATGGGGCTTTATGGACGTTGTAATAAAGGTGCATGGAGATCTGTTGAAGGCTATAAAAGAAAGAGATTATGCCCTTGCCTATACGGTCATGAAGGAGCATATTTCATATGTAAACGCAACGGTAAGCTATAAAGAATAAAGCTGCAAAGGCAAAAATAATAGCCTGACTGATTTAATTGTCGGTCAGGCTGTTTTTACTGATGTGCGTTTTTGGCTGTGTCAGCGATCCGTATATTGATCTGAGGTATCATCCGGGCAAAAGATAACTGCGAGCATTGCCGAAATGAAGAATAGAGCAAACATAAAAAATGGCGATGCTGCAGACAGTATTATTATTTTTACGAATCCAGAATGAGGTATCAGAGGAAGCAGAATATCGTATAAATATTTGACAAACCTCAAAAAATCGTATACATAACTATTGATACCGCATTAGCCTTTACTTTACCGGAAAAGCTGACCGTTTTCATATTGATTAACGGAAGTGCATGGCTATGAAGTTTAAAATAATTACGCGTATTATGTTACATATGAGAGATTTTTGCTTATTGAAACAGAAAAATTCTTTTATTTTATCCGCTATCGCTCCAAAAGACGGGAATTTGTAAAGCAAATAGATCAATAACAGCAAT
>CAZBNY010000193.1:0-3547 GCA_964493235.1 uncultured Lachnospiraceae bacterium | reverse complement strand
AAATAAAGTCTTATAGTATAAATTCAAGAAAAAGTTATAGGAAAAGAGCAGAATTTTATGAAAACCATGCAAGCAATCTTATGTATGATTGTTGGATTTATATTTTCAGCATTAGTCGGTTATTTTATATTCAACGTTATACTTATTTCATTTAATACTTATTTTATATATTATCTTTTACAATATATCGGCTATATTGCTCTTTGGATTTTTGGAGCAATTAAAACAAATGATATAATTGATAAATGTAGAAAATAATATTTTGCACCAAAAATTGTAGATACACGTGGAAACCAAAAATAAACTTTAACTTCTTACGCCCCTTTCGGTAGCTTGGCAAGAAATAGAACTAAGTTCAAAAGGATCCGATTGAAGGAGAACCTGTCCTAAATTCCTGATACGGGCAAGGCGGTACTCCGTCAGCAGCTTATTATTGCGGACACCATTAAGGAATGGATAGCTGATATAAAAAATGGCATGACACTTCGATCATGCCTTATATTGTCGGCAAAAGCGACACCCTTTGTTAAGGTCAGAATATATAAATAACGGGTTCCACAGCATTTATGCCATGAAACCCGTTGTTCAACTTTCTCTATTTTTTAGTCAAACAGCGAGAGCTGATCGGATTCGGGTATTCCCTTAAGTACTCCGTTTTCCTTAAGCATATCAACTATTGAAGCTCCGGCAGATGTACGGCTTCTGAATTCGTCAATAGTATTAAACACTCCGCCGCTGTCCCTGCCGTCTACAATACTTTGGGCGGCGGTTATGCCCAAACCTTGAAGTGAGTTGAACGGCGGTATAAGGCCCTCGGGCGTAACAATAAACTTTCTAGCGTCGGATTTATATAGATCGATAGGAAGAAAATTGAATCCTCTCTCATAGAACTCTATTACAAGCTCCAGTACAGTCGCCTTATTCTGA
Source organism: uncultured Lachnospiraceae bacterium (assembly GCA_964493235.1). Lineage (GTDB taxonomy): Bacteria > Bacillota > Clostridia > Lachnospirales > Anaerotignaceae > Metalachnospira. The sequence continues at coordinate 2,620 of CAZBNY010000193.1, read as the reverse complement.
TCCTTGGCCGTAGCGTCATTGCCCTTCTGCTCTATCTCTCTTAGAGCCGCCTTAGCTACGTCCTCGCCCTTGCACATACATGAGTAGTCAAAGTCCTCCGCTGCGCGCACCGTAAAATATGTAGCGTAATAGGCTTCGGGATAATTTATCTTAAAATAGGCTATTCTGTAGGCCATCATTACATAGGCCGCGGCATGGGCCTTCGGGAACAGATATTTTATCTTAAGGCAGCTATCTATGTACCACTGCGGGACGTCATGCTCCTTCATGTACTCGATGTCCTCGTCGGCAAGTCCCTTTCCTTTACGCACCTTCTCCATTATTTTGAAAGCCTTTTTGTTTTCCAGCCCCTTTGTTATAAGATAACTCATTATACCGTCACGTGTGGATATGGTTTCCTTAAGAGTTATTGTTCCGTTGGCGATCAGGTCCTGGGCGTTACCCAGCCAAACATTGGTGCCGTGAGAAAGGCCGGATATTCTCAAAAGGTCAGAGAAGGTTTCAGGCTTTGTGTCTATAAGCATTTTTCTTACGAATTTTGTACCGAATTCAGGTACTCCCAGCGTTCCCGTCGGGCAGTTTATCTGCTCAGGTGTCAACCCAAGGGCCGCCGGAGACTGGAACAGGGACATCGTTGCCTTATCGTCCAGAGGTACAAGCTGCGGATTCACCCCTGTAATATCATAAAGCATACGTATGAACGTAGGATCATCATGGCCAAGAAGGTCAAGCTTAAGTATACGTCCGCTTATTGAATGATAATCAAAGTGTGTCGTAATTATTGTAGAATTCACGTCATCGGCAGGGTGCTGTATAGGGCAGAACTCATATATATCCTTATCCTTAGGCACTATCATAAGTCCTCCCGGGTGCTGTCCTGTCGTCCTTTTTACGCCTGTGCACCCCTGCACGAGCCTGTTCATCTCGGCATTATGCAGCGTAAGATTATGGTCGTCAACATATCTCTTTACATATCCAAAGGCTGTTTTGTCAGCCAGTGTGCCTATAGTCCCTGCCTTAAAAACATGTCCCTTTCCGAAAAGGACCTCTGTATAGGCATGGGCCTGCTGCTGATACTCGCCCGAAAAGTTAAGGTCTATATCCGGCTCCTTGTCGCCGTCAAAGCCAAGGAACGTCTCAAAGGGTATATCGTGGCCGTCCTTTTTCATCATAGTTCCGCATCTAGGGCAGACCTTATCGGGCATATCCACGCCTGAGCCGCCCAGCATAAATACTTTTTTGACCTCATCTGACTCAAAATCGGAATATTTGCAGTTAGGGCAGACATAATGCGGCGGCAGAGAGTTGACCTCTGTTATACCTATCATATTCGCCACAAAGGACGAGCCGACAGAGCCTCTTGAGCCTACCAGATAACCGTCGTCATTTGACTTCCAAACGAGCTTCTGCGCGATTATGTACATGACGGAGAAGCCGTTTTTAATGATCGACTTAAGCTCCTTATCGAGCCTTTGGGCGACTATTTCAGGCAGTGGGTCGCCGTAGATAGAGTGGGCCTTGTCCATCGCTATCTGCTGTATCTGTTCCTCCGCTCCCTCGATCTTCGGCGGGAATGTTCCGTCAGGGACAGGCTTGATCTGCTCTATCATATCGGAGATCAGGTTAGTATTTGTTATAACGATCTCCTTTGCCTTTTCCTCGCCAAGATAATAGAACTCTCTGAGCATTTCCTCAGTTGTTCTGAAATAAAGCGGAGGCTGTCTCTCGGCGTCCTCAAATCCCTTGGCATACATCAGTATTTTTCTGAATACAGAATCTTCAGGGTCAATGAAGTGGCAGTCACAGGTAGCCACAACAGGCTTGTTGTATTCCTCCCCAAGCTGTACTATCTTTCGGTTGAAATTCTTTATGTCCTCCACTGAATTTACCGTCGCTACCTTGTCCGAGTCTATCATAAACATATTATTGCCAAGCGGCTGTATCTCAAGATAGTCATAGAAATTGACAAGATTTTCTATGTACTCCTTCGGCTTCATGTCCAGAAGCGCTCTGTAAAGCTCTCCCGCCTCGCAGGCACTTCCGACTATAAGTCCTTCTCTGTACTGTATCAGCTTGCTCTTTGGTATTCTAGGATACTTGTGGAAATACTCCAAATGCGACATTGAGATAAGCTCATAAAGGTTTCTGAGTCCCTTCAGATTTTTTACCAGAATTATCGTATGGTAGGATTTCAGCTTGCTGTAATTAACGGTCCTGCTGGAATAAATATTTATATCATCAATATTATGTATGTCGTTTTCCTCAAGCATTTCCAGCAGCTTAAGGAATATTCCGGCTGTCGCTTCCGCGTCGTTTACGGCTCTGTGATGACCCTCAAGGCTTACACCAAGCCGCTTTGCCACAATATCAAGCTTATACTTTTTAAGATCCTTTAACAGCGTTCTTGAAAGCTCCAGGGTATCGAGTATAGTGTTGTGCATACTCGTTATGCCAAGCTCCTCGGCCTTTATGCGCACAAATCCCGTATCGAAGGAAGCGTTATGCGCTACAAGAACGGCGTCACCAACGAATTCCAAAAACTCGGGCAGTACAACATCTATCTTTCTCTGTCCTATGAGCATATCGTCGGTTATATTTGTAAGATTTACTATTTCCTCAG
>CAZBNY010000192.1:0-3571 GCA_964493235.1 uncultured Lachnospiraceae bacterium | reverse complement strand
AATTTATTAAATGTATTGTCTGTTTTAACTTACATTTAAACGGTAAAAAGAGCGGTTTTTGTTGAATTTAAATAACTATAGCAGCTATAGAGTCTCTTTGCATATTTATTGAACCGATTTTTGTTAAAATAGCCAGTTGAAAAAAATAGAACTTAGGTGTAAGATATTACATATTGAACTTATGTTATGTCATTATAATAATGTTCAGTATTTGGGGCTTGTCCCCATACCATAAACAGCTTAAACATAGATGGCCATCATGAATTAATGCTGTAATACGGGGCGTTTTAGACGTCGGGATTTTACATACATTGGATCATATCATTGACGCTGACGATCCCGTGATCTACTTGTTCTTTTAAAATTTAACAAAATGGGGTGTGAATTAAATGTCAAGCGAAATTAGCAAAAAGGCATCATTTGGAACTTTGTTCTCAGTAGCTTCTGTTTGGTTTGGCTCTCATGCCGGCGGCGGATTTGCTACAGGTAACCAGGCTACACAGTACTATGTACAGTACGGCTGGTATGCTCCTATCATGGCGCTTGCTGCAATGGCTGTACTTGCGGTTGTTCTTAGAAATGTCATGGTAATGGCAAACAACAACGGATATTCGAACTATAAAGATGTTTTCGAGTATATGTGGGCTCCTTACTCAAAGCTGGAGCTTCTTTTCGAGATCTACTTCTATATCATCGTTATCTGTGCGGTTTCAGCTGCTATCGCCGGAGCGGCCTCGTTGCTTGTTGACTATGGTATTCCTTACGGTGTAGGTGTCTGCCTTATCGGTATAGCGGTACTTTTACTCGTTATGTTTGGCGCCGGACTTGTTGCCAGAGCTTCGGCTATAATGTCGATCATCATTCTTGTCTGCGTATTCCTGATTTATATCCTTGGTATCGCCGGAAGAACAGAACAGCTCAGTGCAGTTATGGCGGCTAAGGAATACAATCATCTTGGAACGGCTATTTGGAAGGTATTCGTATACGCGGGCTTCCAGTCTGTAGTAGTTCCCGCTATGATCGGTACAGGTGTTGTCCTTAAAAACAAGAAAAACGCTTCAAGAGCTTGCTTCATCGGTTTCTTAATGAACGGTCTTGCGCTTGCTCTTAGCTGCGTAATGCTTCTTGCTTGGTATAACACAGGCTCAGACAGCTACCTTGCTACAAACAATACTACTCTTCCTACTATTTACATCTGCAGACAGCTTGGTGTAGGAGTACTTGAGATTGTTTATGCTATAGCTCTTTTCCTTTGCTTCGTATCGACTTGTGTTACTTCTGTTTACGGACTTATTCCTCGTTTCCAGAAGAGCATCAAGGCTTTCAATACAATGGATTCAAAGAAGAGTGCGCTTATCATCGCTTTGATTGCCATCGTTGTATCAATGGCATTCTCAATGGTTGGTCTTACAAACGTTATCAAATACGGTTACAACTATTGCGGTATCTTCGGCGTATTTATCATCGTTATACCTATGCTTACGATCGGTGCTAAGAAAAACAATGCTTTCCTTAAAGAGCATCCTGAGTACATCGGCGAATAATGTAACCAGCAGGAGACCAGTTTATGGTCTCCTGTTTTTTTGTTAAAAAAAGTTCAATTAATGAATGTTATTTTATAGATACAAAGGTTCATTTTTGCGCTAAAAATGACGTATCTTTGACGGCTGCCGTACATAAGCTTTCTATATAAGTTTAGTGAAAAACTGTCGGCGCAAAAGGGTTTTTATGGCGCTTGTGATTTTAAACAAATTTATGTATTGTTAACATTACCCAATACATTGATGTTAATCACAGCCAAAATTTTATAGTAAAAATTTTATATATTTAACCGTTATTTGATTGACAATTAATAATCAAATGAGTAGAATAGACTATATAGAGTATGTAATATGTAGATTTATGTACTCTTATAGAATAAATCGCTTTAGGCAGCATATAGGCCGTATTTTGCGAGGAACTTACGGCTTATAAAGGATGCACTTGCGGGGATTCCCGTTATGCTTTAACTGAGTTTTAATCATTTGCTTGGCGGTTATTAACTGGAGGAGGTTTTTTAATCATGTACACCATGGGTGTTGACGTAGGTTCTGCATCATCTAAGGTTGTTATTCTGGAAGATGGCATCCGCGTTGTAGTACAAAAAGCTGTTCAGCTCGGCACCGGATCATCGGGTCCCCAGCGCGTACTTGAGGAGGCTTTGACAGAAAGCGGACTCAAGATGGAAGATATGACCAGAGTAGTGGCTACAGGTTACGGCAGGTTTTCATTTGATCAGGCCGATAGACAGGTCAGTGAGATAAGTTGTCATGCCAAAGGTATCCACCATCTTGTTCCCAGCGCGAGGACGATAATCGATATCGGCGGACAGGATGCGAAAGCTATTAAGCTTGATGAAAGAGGTGGAGTAAGCCAGTTCTTCATGAATGACAAATGTGCTGCAGGTACAGGCAGATTCATTGATGTAATGGCAAGAGTCCTTGAGGTTTCGATCTCCGAAATGCAGGAATATGACGCCAGGGCAACGGCTGTAGCGCCTATCAGCAGTACATGTACAGTATTTGCTGAGTCTGAGGTTATTTCTCAGTTATCGCAGGACACGCCGAAGGAAAATATCATCGCCGGCGTACACGCCTCAGTTGCTGTTAAAGCGTGCGGCCTTGCGCAGAGAGGCGGTGTTACTCCGGATGTTGTTATGAGCGGCGGAGTTGCCCAGAATCAGGGCGTTGTTCGTGCAATTAGCAGAGAGTTGAAGCAGGAAGTAATAGTTGCTCCTAATCCACAGGTTGCTGGTGCTCTCGGCGCGGCGCTTTATGCGTATGAAGATGCTTTAAAGGCTATGAAGAAAAAGTAATATTCCGGCATTCACAGGCGGCGTGAGACTTTCATGGCTTTGGCGTCAGGGAACACTAAAAACTATAAAAAAATAATAAAGAGAGAAAGAGGGATTTAATCATGAGCGAAGCAGTAGATTTAAGCACAATGACTTCAAAACAGATGTTGGGTTATTTCCAGGATAAAGCTTATTCAGATTCTTACCATGCACATGAGAATGGACAGCTCGTTGGCTGGTCATCTTCAATTGCGCCCGCAGAATTTTGTGAGGTTATGGATGTAGTTTTACTTTATCCTGAGAACCATGCGGCAGCTGTTGCGGCCAAAAAATATGCAGAAACAATTATCAATGTTGCGGAAGGTAAAGGATATGATGTAGACCTTTGCGCATACTCAAGAATTAACCTGGCTTATATGGAGCTTCTTCTTGAGGAATCTATCACAGGTGAGACACCTCAGATTCTTGCTGACTGTCCTGCACCTAGAATGCCCCTTCCTGATCTTGTAATTACATGTAACAATATTTGTAATACTCTTCTTAAGTGGTATGAGAACCTTGCAGTTAGTCTCAATGTACCTTACATCGTAATCGATGTACCTTACAACCACACAATGCCTGTTGCAAAGCATTGCAAGGAATATATCGTTGACCAGTTCAAGTATTGCATCAAGCAGCTTGAGGAAGTTTGCGGAAAGCCTTTCGACTATGACAAGTTCATTAAGGTTCAGGAGCAGA
>CAZBNY010000191.1:0-3575 GCA_964493235.1 uncultured Lachnospiraceae bacterium | reverse complement strand
GTTTCTTAAAGAGCCTTTTCCGAATAATACGCCTGCATTCGTATTACTCCGGAAATGGTGTTTATTATTATCGGCTTACATACCGATGATACCCGGCTTTAAAATCGCTGCCGCGGTGATAACCGCCCTATGACAGAAACAGTGATATATATTTTTACCGATTCCGGACGTATCGTGTCCGAAAGAGCGATAAATCCCCCAAAGGCACCGTCAATGGAAACGTATATTATCGTACAGCCGTTTTTCAAATATCCTTTGGCGTTGCTTAGGGCCTTGGCGTCTATAGCTATGCCGTTTTCATTAAGCAGCTCGGCATTGCCGGCTATTACTTCTTTTCCGTCATATACGGAGGAAACTCCTCTGCCTGCGGGATTTCCCTGCTGAATGAGCGAAAGCCACGGACAGCGGCTATCCCATAGCCGGACAAGAAAACGGCGGCAAAGCGTGACGCTCTGCCGCCGTGGTACATATTGAAATGTCTCGACAAATATGAAGCTGCCAAGTGGATAGTGGGACATTGACGAAAACAAAACCGAATAAAGACAGGCGGGAGCATCTGAAATGATGTTCCCGCCCTATCCTTATTCTCCGTACACAACTAATTGTTTCATTCCATCACTATTCAAATAAACACTTTGACAATCGCCCAATGTCAGCACTAATTGTCCCTGTTCATTGTGGTTAAGTGTAAAAAAATCTATGCGCCATATATCTGTTGAACTATCATAGTATTCGCTCGTAGCATTATATTCAATCGTGCATTCATTTTTTGCCCGCTCAACTGCCGTTGCCTGATCATCTATCGGATAGGCATCTACATTCAAAAAATCATCTGTTTTTACACCGGTACTACCCTCTGTATAGATTGAACGATCTTCCTCAAAAGAAAAAGACGCCAACGAAGCATTGCCCCGCTTGATTCACTGTCCTCCTGTGTTTGTTGCTGCTCACACGCAACAAGTCCCAACATAGAAGCAAATAACATAATAAATATAATACTCATTTTTTTAGGATTCATTCTACGCGCCCCTGCAAATATGGAATTGTCCAACTGCCCTGATTATAGTACCTGAGTGGAGGCTTTGTAAGCAGTGGTCAGTCATTTTACACCTCCAAATACCTCTAGGGGGTATATGTCCATTATTGTGCAGACGCCGAATTTTGCCAAGAAAGATTAATTTCTCTTTTTTCCGAAGCAATAAAAGCCGTTGGACTTATTGCCGTTCATTGCGGTAAAGGCAAGGGGCTCAATCGCTATTCGTAAACGGAGAAAGCAGCCCATCAAGCCACCCGGGGTCATAGTGTCCGCATACGGCTCTCTCGGGAATTTCAAAGGTTCCGTAGATATAAGTCTTTAAACTTTTCGCAGCGGGTGATATTACGCTCGTCGGTGTTCGGCAGAAAATCATTTATATAGAGTATTCTGTCCGGCTTGAGTGTGCGGAGTATCTCATCTATCAGAGTTCGCCGGCCGGCGTTGTCAACTATGCAGGTAAGAACGGCGAAAAATATTACAGCATCAACGTTTGAGCCGGCCGTCATGGTTCTGAGGTCAAGAAAGGGAAACTGTTTTTTCTCTTTCTATCATGCTTTCGGAAAAGACTATTCCTATAAGATTCCTGTAGCCGAGGGCGTGAAGCTCATTCAGCGCCATGCCGTAGCAGCAGCCTATGTCGAGAATCGTTCCGTCCTTATCTATATATTCTCAGATTCCTTCGACCGGAAAGGTGTCGTAAACTCTTTGGTCTAAGCGGCTTTGTTCCGGTAATCCTTCTGTTCCATGTAATTTCCTCCTTTAAATTCCTGTCGTGTTCTGAATTATAGCGGGGAAGGGGAAAATACAGCATGAGATTTGTCACATATCTTGCGCGGCAAACAGCTTAGTGCAGTATACGGCCTTTTTCCAGCCGCTGATAAGCCTGGCCGCCTCGGCCTTGTCCATCTTCGGTTCATAGGTCTTGTCAAGCACCCAGCTGTTTTTCAACTCCTCCTTATCCTTCCAGAAGCCGACGGCAAGACCGGCCAGAAACGCCGCGCCGAGAGCCGTTGTTTCGGAGATCACGGGCCTTATGAGCTTTTTGCCCGTTATATCGGACTGGAACTGCATTATCGGCTCGCTGGCGCTTGCTCCGCCGTCAACTTTTATTACGCTTATATCGCTGCCTGTGTCCGCCGCCATAGCGTTTATTACGTCCATAGACTGGAAGGCTATGCCCTCAAGGGCGGCACGGATAATATGCTCTCTCGTTGTACCTCTTGTCAGACCATAAATAGAGCCTCTGGCGTACATATCCCAATGGGGCGCGCCCATTCCGGTAAAGGAGGGAACGAAGTACACCCCTTCAGAGGACATGACCTTGGAGGCAAGATAGTTCGCGTCCTTGGCGCTGCTGAAAAATCGCATTTCATCACGGAGCCATTGTATGACGGCCCCACCGACAAATACGCTTCCCTCGAGGGCGTAGGACACCTTACCGTCTATTGATGAGGCAATGGTCGTTATAAGACCGTTTTGGCTGAAGGCAGGCTTGTCGCCTGTGTTCATAAGTATGAAATTGCCGGTGCCGTAGGTATTTTTAACATCGCCCCTGTCAAAGCAAAGCTGTCCGAACAGCGCCGCCTGCTGATCTCCGGCAATACCGGCAATGGGGATCCTTGAGCCGAATATGTCTGTATAGCCGTATATTTCTGAGCTGTTTTTGACCTCGGGGAGCATACACTCGGGAATACCCAAAACATCGAGAATGTGCCTGTCCCATTTCAGGGTATTTATGTTGAAAAGCATTGTGCGGGAGGCGTTTGTGCAGTCCGTTATATGTACCTTGCCGTCAGTCAGTTTCCATACGAGCCAGGTGTCAACCGTTCCGAAAAGAAGCCGGCCGTTTTCAGCCTTTTCCCTCGCGCCCTCGATATTGTCAAGCACCCATTTGATCTTTGTGGCCGAGAAATAGGCGTCTATAAGAAGTCCTGTGTTGAGCTTGACGTATTCGGAAAAGGCCGTATCCTTTTTCAGCTCCTCACACATATCGGCAGTACGTCTGCACTGCCAGACTATCGCGTTGTATATGGGGATACCGGTCTCCTTGTCCCAGATAATAGTCGTCTCGCGCTGATTGGTAATGCCGACGGCGGCTATTTCGGACGGATCGATGTCCGCCTGTATTATGGCGTCGATCGTCGTGCTGTATTGCGTATTGTAAATATCCTGGGGATTATGCTCCACCCAGCCGGGCTTAGGATATATTTGAGGATATTCCTGTTGACAAGTCGAGATTATTTTTTGATTTTTATCAAAAATTATTGTTCGTGAGCTTGTAGTGCCCTGATCGAGAGAAATGATATATTTTCCTGCCATATTAATCACACTTTCTGTCAAATATAGAATTAAGGGATGAGGTTCTAATTTTTTGGCGTATTTCATAGTATAATTTTACTATATATGAGACGCAAAGACAACTTTAAATATACAGGTTATACGAATATTGACTTTGTTAAATTAAAAACACGAATTAACCATTGACATATAACCTAAAATATGTTAAAAATATAACAAATATAATTATTTTTACTTATCA
>CAZBNY010000190.1:0-3660 GCA_964493235.1 uncultured Lachnospiraceae bacterium | reverse complement strand
ATAATGAGACCGCGGCGTTAAAGTAACAAAATTTTTTGTATATTCTATGAAAAATCGCAAATATTAATGCTGAAAAACAATATTTGTCCATAGGGAGGACATAGTATGAAAGATAATAAAATTTTCAGCGTTTTACAAAGGATCGGAAGATCGTTTATGCTTCCGATAGCGATTTTGCCTGTCGCGGGACTTTTTCTCGGAATAGGCGGCTCCTTCACCAACAAAACAATGATCGAGGCCTATGGCCTTACATCGATCCTTGGAGAAGGAACGATTCTCAATTCACTGCTGTCAGTGCTGAATGCCTGCGGCTCTGTTGTATTTGATAACCTGCCGCTGCTTTTTGCGGTCGGCGTCGCCATTGGTATGGCTAAAAACGAAAAGGCCGTTGCGGCTCTCTCGGCCGTTATTGCCTTTTTCGTAATGAATTCCGCCATGAGCGCTCTCATAACGCTTACTGACGCGGCGGAGACCCTGCCAAGCGGCTCTATTACCACAAACCTTGGTATAACCACTCTCCAGACCGGTGTTTTCGGCGGAATAATTGTCGGTCTTGGCACAGCCTGGCTGCATAACAGATTTTATAAGATTGAGCTTCCTCAGGTGTTTGCTTTCTTCGGCGGGACCAGATTCGTGCCGATCATAAGCGCCTTGGCATATCTCTTTGTCGGGATTGCCCTGTTCTTTATCTGGCCCTTTATTCAGAGAGCCATACTCGCCCTTGGAGGACTTGTCCTTCGTTCAGGCTATGCAGGAACATTGATTTACGGAATAATAGAAAGGGCTCTTATCCCCTTCGGACTTCATCATGTGTTTTATATACCCTTCTGGCAGACAAGCGTTGGCGGAACTGCCCTGATCGACGGAACAGTGATCGAAGGCGCCCAGAACATCTTCTTCGCGGAGCTGGCAAGTCCAAATACCGTACAGTTCAGCTCCTCGGCTACAAGATTCATGGCCGGCAAATTCCCGTTTATGATCTTTGGCCTTCCCGGCGCGGCCTACGCGATGTACCGTACCTCCAAGCCTGAAAAACGTCAGGCGGCCGGCGGTCTTTTGCTTTCGGCGGCCCTTACAAGTATGCTTACCGGAATAACCGAGCCATTGGAATTCACATTCCTTTTCGTGGCTCCGATACTTTATATCATACATTGTATTTTTGCCGGAATTTCGTTTATGCTGATGCACATTTTCAACGTAGGCGTCGGCATGACCTTCTCCGGCGGTTTCATTGACCTGCTTCTTTTTGGTATTTTACAGGGAAACGCTAAAACAAACTGGATCTGGATAGTCATTGTGGGAGTTTTCTATTTCTTCATCTACTATATTATTTTCTCAGTCATCATTAAGGCAAGAGATCTCAAAACTCCGGGACGTGAGGATTCCGAGGAAACAAAGCTCTATACAAGGTCGGATTACAATGAGTCCAAAAAAGGCTCCTCAAAACAGACAGACAACGGTATTTCACAGCTTATTGTTGAAGGCTTAGGCGGAATGAACAACATTTCCGACGTGGACTGCTGCGCCACAAGGCTCCGCTGTACCGTAAAGGATGGCTCAAAGGTAAGTGATGACCTTCTCAAAAGTTCAGGTGCCGCGGGAGTTATCAAAAGCGGCAAGGGAGTGCAGATAGTATACGGCCCCAAAGTAACCGTTATCAAGTCCAACCTTGAGGAATATATGTCGCACCCCATTGAGACCGTAGAGGAGCCGATCGAGGAGCAGTATACAAGCTCAATAATACTCGGCTGCCCTGTCAGCGGACGGGCCGACACAATAGACAAAACGCCTGACGACGCCTTTTCACAGGGAATGATGGGACCCGGCGTTGTTATATTCCCCAAAAACAACATCGTATACGCTCCCGATGACGCGACGGTAGTCCACATATTCCCGACAAAACACGCGATGGGACTTATGACCGACTCCGGACTTGAAATACTGATCCATGTCGGAATAGACACCGTTAAGCTCGACGGCAAGGGCTTCAATATATTCGTCAAGGAGGGAACACACGTCAGCCGAGGCGATAAACTGCTTTCGTTTGACATGAAATATATCAGGTCAAATGCGGCCAGTGACGCGATCCCCATTGTTTTCACATCTGGCAATATCTCTCTCAAGCTTATAAACGGCCCCAAAAACTATAACGCCAATGACAATATGCTTGAGATAACAAAGGAAGATTAAATATATAAAAGGACGTGCATTTAGGGGAGGCACGTCCTTTCATAAAGAAGAATATAGGGATATTAGAAACATTTGGGGTGTGTTTTGACTTCTTAAACCGGTCCGGCGGTTTGCGAGGCGAGCCGGGCCGTTAAAACTATTTAAAGGAGCGCTTGGCGTTATTGTTTATGTTTTGTAGTTGATTAAAATAGTTTTGCAACTCCTTTATAAACGAAAACCAACCGGTCATATGCTCTGACCACATTCGATTTCGAAAATCAGTTTGTTGTCTGATTTCAATTAAGATTATATAATCGTATTATGACGTTTGTCAATAGCTTTTTGGAATTTTTTTCATTGATACTTTGTTAATTTACTGTATATACCATATTTGGAAACTATTCTTGTTCATTTTTATTTGTTTGTAATCATACAACAAAATCAATTTTTATTATTTACATGTATATCTTTTTTTGCTACAATTAGTTTAAAGTAATGGCGCGGCAAATTCAGCGAGAAAACAATTCCGGAGGAAACGGCAATGGAACAAGAAAAAAAAATAACTATGAATGATGATTTTCCCTATGACGCAATACTTTGCGGAACGGAAAAAATCACCGCTGACTATCTTGTAAAACAGTTTAAGTCTCTTATATTATCCAATAAATTTCCGGCCGGATATCCTGTTCCAAACGAAAACACCTTATGCGAAAAACTCGGCACAAGCAGGAGCACCCTTAGGGAAGCCTTCAGCGTTTTGTCTGAATACGGCCTGATAACCAGAACAAAACACGGTACATTCATCAATGGAAGTCAGGATTTCAGTTCATCACTTGTAATGGACTACAGATTTGAGGATTCCAGTATATTAGAGATCCTTGAATTCAGAAAAATATTCGAGGTCGAATCGGCCTATCTCGCCGCCCAGAACGCCGATACCAACGACATCAAGGAGCTGAAAAAATCCCTTATCGCTATAAAATCCTGCGAGGGCGATCCCGAGGCCCTTACACGAAACGATGTCGCCTTCCATTTGGGTATCGCCAACTGTACCCACAACCGCCTGCTTATCGGTATAACTAAGCTTGTCGCGGATACATATTATAAGGGTATTCTGGGCCAGTTTGAGATCGTTGAGAACATCGGCGGCATGACTACCCTTGAGGCCACAATATATTACCATAATCGTATTTTTGACGCCATACTGCTTAAGGATTCCGAGGCGGCGGCCAAGGCGATGAGGGAGCATATGGATTCGGTGCTTAAGGAAATAATTGCTTATGAAAAGGCCAATCAGGCGTAATTTTTGGTCATAATAATATGCCATATTCTTTGACAATGCAGCACTTTAATGTTATAATGTTTAAAAATTTTAGAATCGAGGGAGAGTAATATGATCTCAAGAAAAGGTAATTTGATGGAGGTCAGAAACGACCTTAAGGTGCTTGACGCCACAATTAGAGACGGCGGTCTTTGCAATGATTTCATGTT
>CAZBNY010000189.1:0-3666 GCA_964493235.1 uncultured Lachnospiraceae bacterium | reverse complement strand
CATAGGGTCGGTAAAATCGGCCCCATTCTTTCCGGCAAAGAGATCCCTTATTATGCCCGATGTAATGCTCTTTCCGTACGGGACTGTTTTCATGATTCCATCATACCAAAGAGGCGGCGCGAAAAACATTTTCTCCCCTCCGTATTTTTTGATAACATTCTCATCTGTTATTATCTGGGTTTTGGGCATACCCTTATCATCGTTCAGCATTTTGTTGAAGTCTTTTTTGTCTTCGTTAGCCATAATTCCACCTCCATAATATTCACGGTTTTTGTGGTCTCAGCTTTGCTCACCTCACGGCTCAATAAAGCGGTGCTTACGTCAATATATATAATTGATCTGTGTATTTAATATCCCTGATTGATAACCTTCCAAGGAGCTGTCTCATTTTCTCTGGCAATGCTTATCCTCATTTCAGGATCACCGTTTTCCATGATGGTCTCCGTCATAACATAGTAAATAATTATGTTCCTTTCGGAGTATTCTCCCTCTATTCCATCGTTTGAATAAAAAGGATCATCATCGTCGGCAATTCTTACAGCCTTAACATCTGTAAAATAATCCGATATTATATCCTTAGTCTCGCTTTTTTCCTCGTCCGTAAGGGCCATGAAATATGATACCTCTGTTTTCTGTACCTCTTGAGTTTGAGGTACATTCTTTTCAATGACGTCCTTAGCCGTGCAGGACATCAGAGCAACGCAAAACGCCATAAGAAATATATATTTTGTCCTATACATTTGATTACTTTCCTCTAAGCCTTCTGAGCGATTCGCTTATTTTCTTTTCCACTCCGTTTTCGCTTGGCTCATAGTATATTTTTCCGACAAGCTCATCGGGCAGATACTGCTGCTTTACATAATGCCCCGGATAATTGTGGGCATATTTATATCCCACTCCATGCTCCAACTCGGCCGCTCCGCTGTAATGAGAATCCCTTAAATGCGCCGGAACGCCGGAAACAGTAATATTCTTAACGTCAGACATAGCGTTTTCTATAGCCATTATGGCGGCGTTGCTTTTTGGCGCGCAGGAAACATAGGCGACCGCCTGAGCCAATATTATTCGTCCCTCAGGCATACCTATCATATTTACGGCCTCCGCAGCCGATACTGCCACCTGCAGAGCGTGCGGGTCGGCATTGCCGACGTCTTCTGACGCGCATATGATTATCCTCCTGGCAATAAATTTGGGGTCCTCACCGGCATAAATCATTTTAGCGAGATAATATATTGCCGCATCGGGGTCCGACCCTCTCATGCTTTTTATAAAAGCTGAGATCGTGTCATAATGGTTGTCGCCGTCCTTGTCATAGTTCAGTGCCCGTTTCTGTATGCACTCCTGAGCCATAGCCATGTCGATAGTAATTTTTCCGCTTTCGTCAGGCTCGGCGGAAAGCACCGCCAGCTCTACGGCATTGAGAGCCCTTCTGGCGTCTCCGTTGGACAGCTCGGCGATAAATCTAACGGCGTCTTCGCCAATATCTATATCCATATTGCCAAAGCCCTTTTCCTTGTCGTTTATCGCCCTTAAAATAAGAGCTTCTATATTTTCTAATTTCAGTGGTCTCAGCTCAAATACATATGACCTTGATACAAGCGCCCTGTTTACCTCAAAATAAGGATTTTCCGTAGTGGCACCTATAAGAGTGACAGTACCGTTCTCCACATGGGGCAAAAGCGCGTCCTGCTGGGCCTTATTGAAACGATGTATCTCGTCAATAAACAATATTGTGCCGATATTATACATTCCGGCGTTCTCCTTGGCCCTCTGGACAGTGTCCTTTATATCCTTTATGCCCGAGGTGGTCGCGTTAAGCTGCTCAAACCTTCGCTTTGTGGTGTTTGCTATCACCTTGGCCAGAGTGGTTTTGCCGGTCCCGGGCGGCCCATAGAGTATTATAGAGCCGAGCTTGTCCGCCTTTATTACGTTATAGAGCATTTTGCCCTTTCCGATTATATGCTCCTGCCCAACGTAGTCGTCTAAGGTTTCGGGTCTCATTCTTGCCGCGAGAGGCGCGCTTGAGTTGAACTGTTGAGCCATATTATATTCAAATAGATCCATTTAAAACACCTTTTTCTAAAACCATTATCATATTTTCATCTCTAAATTCAGGCTTGTCACCGTTTCTGTACGGGTCATAATTATTTATATTACAGCTAAACTCCTTTAAAAAGCTGATCCTATCATCACTTTCCCACACAATCGGCGTTACTCCGTCAAAGCTCTGAATAGCTCCGTCGGACATTTGGCATTTGAAATACCATTCCGTCATAGTCTGATCTTCTGTATGAAAATACTATTTAATATCCCAGCTAACGACCCTTCCACGGGTGTTCCATTCATTGAACCAAAGTTTTATTTTATCCGGGCCAACATATTTAGGGCCCCGGCTTTCTGTATATACGGCATCTTTTGTAAAAATTTCTTCTATTCCGCCGCAATTCCCATTCAGCCACATATCAAACGGCGTTTTATTTTGTTTTCTCTTTTATTTGTCATTTTGCCTCCTCTATTGTTAAATTATATTATACAGCTTAAGCATTTCAATGTCACCGCTTTTTTAGTAAAAATGGAGCAATAAAAGGGCCCGACCGGGAAATTTATAAATCCCCTGTATCGAACCCTTTATCATTTTAAACTATGAACATGGCATCCCCGAATGAGAAAAATCTATACTTTTCCTCAACAGCGATCCTATAAGTATCAAGTATTCTTTCCTGTCCGACCAAGGCCGCTACAAGCATAATAAGCGTAGACTCCGGCAGATGAAAATTAGTTATAAGGCAATCGACAGCCTTAAACCTGTAACCTGGGTAAATAAATATTTTTGTCCATCCGCTCCGGGCATGGACAATTCCGTTTTCATCGGTCACGGATTCCAGCGTTCTCGTGCTTGTTGTTCCGACTGCTATTATCCTTCCGCCGTTTTTTCTGACGTTATTTATTTTATCGGCTTCGGTCTGCTCAACAATATAATACTCTGAGTGCATTTCGTGTTTAGAGACGTCCTCCACCTTGACAGGACGGAAGGTTCCAAGTCCTACATGGAGCGTTACGTGAGTTATTTCGACACCCATCTGCTTTATTTCGTCAAGGAGCTCCTCGGTAAAATGCAGTCCGGCCGTAGGCGCGGCGGCAGAGCCTTCATGCTTCGCGTAGACCGTCTGATACCTGTTTTTGTCCTCCAGCTTATGGGTTATATAAGGAGGAAGCGGCATCTCGCCAAGCTCGTCAAGTATATTTTCAAATACTCCGTCATAGTGGAACTTAACTATCCTGTTTCCGCCCTCTATCACCTCAAGTATCTCGGCCTCAAGCCTTCCGTCGCCGAATACTATTCTGTCGCCCGGCTTCGCTTTCTTGCCGGGGTATGTCAGAACTTCCCACGTGTCCATATCCCTTCTGACAAGCAACAGTATCTCAACTCTTGCTCCGGTGTTTTTTCTCGCGCCTATAAGTCTTGCCGGCATGACCTTTGTGTCGTTTATAACAAGGCAGTCGCCCTTTTTAAGATATTCGGTTATATTTTTGAATATTCTATGCTCGATTTCTCCCGTATTCTTATGAAGCACAAGAAGTCTTGACGCCGAGCGGTCCTTTAACGGCTCCTGCGCTATAAGCTCCTGTGGAAGATCATAGTAAAAATCACTTGTTTTCATATGT
>CAZBNY010000188.1:0-3758 GCA_964493235.1 uncultured Lachnospiraceae bacterium | reverse complement strand
ATTAGTCGTCGGCCCGTAGTATCTGGCGTCGCTGAAGCCAAGTATCATATAGAAAATACTCGGCAGGAATATAAGTCCAACCGCAAACCCCGTTCCCATACCGTAGGCCCTCGCCAGTTTTATACTGAGCATAATACGAAGAACGATATTGACGATCGGTATTATACTTAAAATAAACAGCCAGCCGCTGCCCCAGCCTATTTTATAAAGTTTATAGCTGTTTACAAAGGGTATGATGGACGTCCAGCCCGGCTCCCCTGCTTTCTCGAACATTTTCCACATACCTATGACAAGCAAAAGCCAAAGAATAAACCAGACGGCTGCCCATGTAACAGAAAACAAACCAGCTATAAGGCCGAAAAGTCCTCCAAATCCTCTGTGATAAATCGCCATTACATCACCTCCTAAAATCATTAAATAAAGTATATATTTGTCGAAAGTCCATGTCAGGCGAACCTTTTTTACAATAAGTTTAAGGTCATTCCCTCTCCTTTATCATTTTAAACATCTGCACCCTGTTCTTTATCCCGAGCTTTCTATATATATTGAGAATATGCTTTTTGAGCGTATTTACGCTTATTTGCAGTCTTTCGCAAATATAGTCGTTTTCACGTCCGTCCATCAGCAGCTTAAGTATCATATGCTCCTGTTTTGTCAGGCTGTATTTCTCACAGGCCTCGCTAACGGTCAGCTTATCATGTATGTTCTCAGTGTTTTCTCTCTCCTTGGCCAGTCTCAGTGTCAGATGCTCCCTCAGCATATCAAGCGTGAAAATATCGTTATAGTCAAAGTCGTCCTTTCCCCTATACCTGTAGAAAGTAACGGCGCCAAGAAACTCGCCGTTTCCGCCCAGCGTCATATGCAGGGAGTAGTCCCAGCCCTCTCTGTTATAAAACTCCATATAATACGGCATAGACCTGCGATCCTCACGTACAATGTCCGTGTCCCGATAGGATAAAGACCTTGGCACATACATTATACCGCTTTCCCCTTTATATTTTTCATAAATGTCGTCCGTGGCCTCCCCACAGTTGAAGCAGACAGTAGTTTCCCTGGATAGATCATGCAGTGGGATATAAAAGTCGGCGCTGTCAAAATCTATAACAGGCTTCATGCTTTCCAAAAAGGCTTCCCGCATTTCAGAAAGGTTATCAACAGAATAGATTTTATAAATGATATTATTTAGCAGTATCCAGTCAGTCGTCTCAAATGTTTTCATGCTGTCATCTTCTTTCTGTAAAGTAATTATGTTTATAGGGATAATAATAAAATAATTTTGTAAAAATTACAAGCTTTTTTTATTGGCGTTATTTCTTAAATTTTTAAATATTCTATTGCAAAATAATACAGGTCGTATTATAATATATCCACAAATAATAATTATTATTATTTAGAATAATCAGGAGGTATATAATATGGTTTACGTATGTACAGTATGCGGATTTGAGTATGATGAGGCAGTCGGCGATCCCGATAACGGAATCGCACCCGGAACAAAGTTTGCCAATCTTCCGGCCGACTATGTTTGCCCCTTATGCGGAGTAGGCAAAGAGGATTTTGAGGCAAAAAAATAAAATAATATTGAAGGCGGTCACAAGACCGCCTCTTTTAATATTTATGGTTCCGCCATTTCAGCTTTTCAGGCTCGGGATTTTCGGTCTCGGCAAAATACACCGCTAAACGGTACGTATACAACACACAGCGATCCTGCTTCACGCCCGTTATCCCACACATTCTGTCATACATTTCCTGCGGATCGGCTCCCTTAAGGGAGTCTATTGTCGTGTAACCAAGCGCCAGCAGATCCTTTTCCATTTCCCTGCCTATACCCGGAATTTTTCTCAGTTCGCTCATCTTCCGCCCTCTCTGTATTTTACGCAGGCTTTGGCGAAGGCCCCGAATATTTTCCTCGAGTTTTCATCGGTTTTATAGCTGAACTCCGGGTGCCATTGGACCGCCCACAGGAAGCGCTTACTTCTGTCCTCAAAGGCCTCAATAGTCCCGTCGTCAGCCACGGCCATAATATTAAGCGCGGGGGAAATATCCTTTATTGCCTGATGATGAAGGCTGTTTACGCCCAACCGCTCAATTCCCAGAAGCCCGTAAAGCGGCGAATCCTTTTCTATCTCTACATTATGAGCAGCCGCGTCATACGGCTTTGTCATTACGTGCGGTGTATCTGTCGGCCTTTGCGTTGGAATATCCTGATACAAGGTCCCTCCTAAAAAGGCGTTGATTATCTGCAATCCCCTGCATATGCCAAGCATAGGCTTGTCCTCGGCATAGGCAGTGTCAAAGACCATTTTCTCAAGTCTGTCCCTGCTCTCGAGTATTACTCCGCATTTTCCCTCGTTTCTCTCCCCGTAAAGAGACGGGTCGATGTCGTGTCCTCCGGTAAACAGATACCCGTCAAACATACCGTCAATAAGTCCGAATTCCTCATCGTCGATATTCAGCGGAAGTATCACCGGAACAGCGCCGGCGGCACGCAGTCCGTCCATATAGTCCGGCAACATCCATATGCTTTCCCTCTCATCGTCATACAGCGGCATTACGCCTATTATTGGTTTTGAAGCCATGCAATTACCTCATCTGCTCTTTCTTCGGCATTCTCTCTGCCGAGGTCGTATATTTCCCATATTTTAGCCAAATTTTTCTCCGTTCTTGATATTTTTACTTCCCTTGTGGGCCTTATGACAAGTATTTCGCCGTTGTCCTCCATTTCGTTGACATACCGCAGGTTATCGGCATAGCGCAGATGCCTTGTTATTACGGAATCGGCGAAACGGGGATAGTCCTTGTACATTTTCTTTGCCATAAACGCGCTGTTCGGCTTCGGCACATAGCCCTTTGTCTTAGTAAGCACAACTATTATCCTGTCATATCCAAGCTCCATGAATTTCTTTACCGGCACGCTGTCGCAAACGCCTCCGTCCAGCAACTTAAGTCCCTCGGTCTCAACTATTTTAGTCACAAAGGGCATCGAGGCCGAGGCCCTTATCGTCTCCATCTGTTCTCTCAGGTCAGTGCATTTTATATATTCCGCCATTCCGGTCTCCACATTGCTGCATACGGCGTAAAAATCGATCCCCGAATTTTTGAACGCGTCATAATCAAATGGGTCCAGCTTATTCGGTATCTGGTTATATCCAAAATCAGCATCGACCAGATCTCCCGTTTTGAGCAGAGAATAGAAGCTCATATACCTTTTGTCCCCACGGTATTTCAGGGTATATCTTATACTTCTGCCCTTTTGGCCCGAGACATAATTTACTCCGTGGATAACTCCGGCTGAAACGCCCATCACCCCATCGACCTCTATTCCTTTATCATTAAAAACATCAAGGACGCCCGCCGTATATAATCCTCTCATAGCACCGCCCTCAAGAACCAATCCTGTTTTCACTTGCAGTCCCTCTTTTCAGTCATTTTTTAATTGCATGTAAAGCGATATTATAGTATTCTATAAATATAAATTATCATAAATCTATCATTTTTTCAATTAACACTTCATTAACTGTCGCTGTATCAAGCAGATAAGATGTATGCCGGACATGAATGTATTATAAATTCTCCTAATACTTATATTTTAGGACGTAATAATAATCTAAATCTACTAAAGAGAATTGTCTCAAATTTGCGACTAAATTTTTTTGTATAAAATGTTGTAAATTAATCTTTGTATTTTAACAAATACATCAACAAAATGATTTCAAATTAAATTATTTATATAAATTAAACTATTTAAACTGCTGTTC
>CAZBNY010000187.1:0-3790 GCA_964493235.1 uncultured Lachnospiraceae bacterium | reverse complement strand
GTCAGATCCGTCAGGATCTTAATAATTTCGGCGGATTTGGACAGCAGGGCTATGGATATAATGTAGAGTACTTATATAATGAGATCAAGAAGATCTTAGGACTTGACAGGGTTTATAACCTTATTGTGGTCGGCGGCGGAAACATCGGACAGGCCCTTGTGAATTACACAAGCTTTGAGAAAAGAGGCTTTGTCATTACAGCGGTGTTCGACGTAAATCCCAGACTTATCGGTATGTCTATCAGAGGCGTTGAGATCTATGACGTTGACACTATGGAGGAATATGTTAAGAGCAACAAGGTAGATGTCGCTATACTCACACTTCCAAGATCGCAGGCGGCAAAGGCCGCTACGGACCTTGCGGCTTGGGGAGTAAAGGGAATATGGAATTTCTCCCATGTAGACCTTGACCTGCCTAAGGACGTGGTTGTTGAAAATGTCCACCTTACGGACAGCCTTATGACGCTTCTTTATAAGATAAATGAGGTCAACAACGAGTCTGAATCGAACTTACAATGATTTTTAAGGAGTCCATAGAGGCTCCTTTGCTTGTTTTAGGACGGTATGGATATATTACGTTTTTAGGGAAATATTAAAAAAATGAAGAAATATTCTTAAAATTATTTACTCTTTGTCGAAAAGGTTATAAAATAGTAAGATGCAAGGCAGGCACATATGGGCAGCATCAAAAGGAGGAAGAGAGATATGGGCAAATTTTCGGTTGTAAAGGGTGACATCGTAAAGTCAAAAACAGACGCAATTGTAAATGCTGCGAATACGTCTCTTTTGGGCGGCGGCGGCGTTGACGGGGCTATCCATAGAGCGGCCGGAAAAGAGCTTTTGGAGGAATGTGAAAAGCTTGGCGGCTGCAAGACCGGAGAGGCTAAAATAACAAAGGGTTATAAGCTTAACGCCAAATATGTTATACACACTCCCGGCCCTATATGGAGAGGCGGCACATGGGGAGAGGCTGAGCTTCTCGCGTCATGCTATAAAAATTGTCTGAGACTGGCTTTGGAAAACGGGATCAGGTCAATAGCCTTTCCGTCGATAAGTACAGGCGTGTATCGCTTTCCTGTTGAGATCGCGGCGGAGATAGCTGTAAATGAGATATTAAATTTCTTATATGAGCATGACCAGATCGAGCAGGTCAATATGGTATGCTTCGACGATACTACCTATAAGGCCTATAAGAAGGCCTATGAGAAAATTATAGAACAGTAACATGATATATACGCGACGGGTTTCAGAAAATTATTGAGACCCGTTGTTTTTTTACGAAAAGAGTTCCGCTTGGAAAAACCTCGTTTTTGGATCTCCTTTGTCAGCCTTGCCAACAGCCTGAGCAAAGCTCTGAGGATCTCCGCGGTTTTATGACAACGTTATTTTTAGATAATTCATGCCGTCTTAGACACGGCATTTTTGTTATTTTTTTTCGGCATAGAATTTAAGGCTCATATTTGTTAAAATTGTGTATAATTTATCAATACAGAGCTTAAAATCCGAGCCGTGAAAATTTGTTGAAAATAAAATTTGTTTTGAGTTATGTAAACAATTATGCAGAATTATGATTTTTTTACTAACATATTATGCCCAAAGATATTCACATCAAAAAAGGTTAAAAAATAGGGTTATACACAGAGTTATCCACGTTATCCACAGATTTTTTTAATGATTCGCGGCTATAGACAGGGCTTTTGGGTGAAAAATGGAAGTTCGGGAAAGCCTTTATTATTGGGTCTTTTTTGCGTTGTTTAGAATCACAAGGAAATCAACATAATGGGCCGTCAATGAATTATGTAAAGTTGACAAAGAATTTTCAATAAAAGGATCAAAAGAAAATTTAACAATCTGCAAAAATAAAAAAGGAAATTTGAAATATTTATAGAATATATATATTATAAAAACAAAAAGCATACAAAATGATAAAACGGGTATTATCAGCACGTCATCAGATATGGCGGCTGTTAAATCTATATACAATATCACCCGAAGGGAGTTGTTATTATGCGGTACAACATTAAAGGAAAGAACATGGAAATCGGCGACAGGACGAGAGAGAAGGTAAGCGCCAAGCTGGACAGAGTTAAAAAGCTTTTTCCTGAGGACGCGGAGGCCGTAGTTGTGATCAAAAGCGAAAAGCTTGAATATGTTGTCGAAGTAACAATACCGATGTCAAAGAGAGTTGTCAGGGCGGAGGTTTCGGCCGACGATATGATGGCTGCGCTTGACAAGGCAGTTGATATAATCGAGAGACAGATCATCAGATATAAAAAGCGCCTTAAATCACAGGTTAGAAAGAACGCCGCGTTTGTAGCTGAGTATGATTCGGTTCCCGTGGCTGAGGAGCAGCTTGATGAGGAGCCTTTATATAAAATAGAAAAGAGCAAGCATTTCGAGGTAAGGCCGATGTCTGCCGAGGAGGCCGTAATGCAGATGGAGCTTCTGGGTCACAGTTTCTTTGTTTACAGAGATGACAGCACAGAGGCGATAAACGTAGTATATAAGAGAAAAGACGGTTCATACGGACTGATCGAGCCTGAATAAAAGATCTGATAGGGTCCCTTTTAAAGGGACCTTTTTTAGTTGGAACGGCAGAATCCGACATTTATAGGTTAAAATTATCTTAAATTAAATGAATAAACGAATTTTTTTGTTGCTACATATTTATAAATCTGTTAAACTATTATATTGTGGATGGACTATGTAGAAATACAATAGTAAATGAATAAAGAGGTGCGCATTTAATGAGTTTTCTTGAGAAAATATTTGGAAATTACAGTGAGAAAGAATTAAAGAAAATAGATCCTATTGTAGATAAAATCGAAAGCTATGATAGCGCCATGCAGGCTCTTACGGACGACGAGCTTAAAGGAAAGACGGACGAGTTCAAGCGCAGACTTGCCGAGGGTGAGACCCTTGACGACCTTCTTCCCGAGGCTTTCGCGGCGGTAAGAGAGGCGGCCTGGCGTGTAAGACAGATGAAGCCCTTCAGGGTGCAGCTTATCGGCGGAGTTGTCCTTCATCAGGGACGTATTTCTGAGATGAAAACCGGTGAAGGAAAGACACTTGTTGCCGTTATGCCGGCATATCTCAATGCGCTTGAGGGCAAAGGCGTACACATCGTTACGGTAAACGATTATCTGGCAAGCCGTGACGCGGAATGGATGGGCGCGATATTCAGATTCATGGGACTGAGCGTTGGCTGTATACTCAACAGCCTGACAAGCGCCGAAAGACAGGAGGCATACGCCTGCGATATTACTTACGCGACAAACAACGAGCTTGGCTTTGATTATCTGAGAGACAACATGGTAGTGCGTATTGAGAACCTTGTACAGAGAGGTCTCCATTACGCTATCATAGACGAGGTAGACTCTATCCTTATCGATGAGGCCAGAACACCGCTTATTATTTCAGGCAGCGGAACGAAGTCAACTCAGCTCTATGAGATCGCCGACGGCTTTGCCAAAGGACTTAAAAAGGGACGTATACTCAATGAGGAGGAAGCCCTTAATCCGTTAATTAAGGAAGAAATCCAGGAGGAAGGAGATTTTGTTGTTGATGAAAAAGCAAAAACAGTTACACTTACTCAGCAGGGTGTCGAAAAGGCAGAAAAATTCTTTAACATCGAAAACCTCTCGGATCCTGAAAACATCGAAATTCTTCATCATATTAATAATGCTCTTAAGGCAAACTATAATATGTTTAAAGACCAAAACTATGTTGTACAAAATGATGAGATCCTGATTGTAGATGAATTTACCGGACGTATAATGCCGGGCAGAAGA
>CAZBNY010000186.1:0-3830 GCA_964493235.1 uncultured Lachnospiraceae bacterium | reverse complement strand
ACATTGGCGCCCATAATAATTCCTATGGCCTGATTAAGCTTCATAATTCCGGAGTTTACAAAGCCAACTACCATGACCGTAGTAGCTGACGACGACTGTATTACCGCAGTTACCCCCGCTCCCAAAAGTACCGCCATTATCCTGTTTTTAGTAAGCTTTTCAAGAACTCTTTCAAGTTTACCGCCGGAGAGCTTTTCCAGGCCTTCGCCCATTATGTTCATTCCATAAAGGAACATCGCCAGTCCTCCGACCATAGTCAGTATACCAAAAAAATCCATGTTTTTTACCTCACCGATCCATTTAAAATATTTTATTTGCCTTTAACAAGGTAATATATTTTTGTAAAAAATAAATGCTGCAAATGTAAAATCATCGTAAAATAAAGCTGACGGGCAATATTCTACATTTATTGTATTGAACTGATTAAATATATTATAAAATTCAAGCATAATGACATATATGTTTCTTTTCAGGAACATAATTATTTACTTCTGAACATAATTATGGGTAGAATTACACAATTATACACTATAATATTTACCATAAATATAAAATTTATAGTCAGCCGGAATTTCTAAACAGGACAGATAAATAAAAATGCGGAAATTATAAAAAAATACTTGAAATATGAATGATTTAATACTATACTAACCTAAAATACAATTAATGACAGAGGCGCATTGTATCATCAGTAAGGCGGATAATAAATACTTTCGCAGAGCATTTCCGTCCGAAAGGGGTAGATGCCGAAGACAGCTGAGGCGTAAGGTTGATCTGGGTAAACGGAATAATATCCGTTTAACTGTCGCAGTAATGCGGAGTGCTGTCTCGGTTGAGTATTTCTTAGTAAACTGACAGCCTCAATGGAAATTTTCCCTTATGGCTGTTTTTTTATTCTATCGAAAAGGAGTCAGAACATAATGATTTGCAACAACATTGGTATTAACGAAAAAGGCCATCTCACCTTTGCCGGACAGGACACAGTTGAGCTTGCGGCCCGGTATTCCACTCCACTCTATCTCATTGATGAGCAAAAGGTGCGCGAGAAAATGCGTATATACGTCAATGCAATCAAAGAAAATTTTCCTGAGGGCTCCATACCGCTTTATTCAAGCAAGGCTCTCTGTTTCAAAAAGATATACGGCATCGCTATGGAAGAAAATATGGGCGTAGATGTGGTTTCCCCCGGCGAGCTTTACACGGCGCTTCACGCTGGATTTCCAACGGATAAGGTATATTTTCAGGGAAACAACAAGACCGACGCTGATATAGAATACGCGATCGAAAGCGGGATAGGATATTTTATCTGCGACAATCTCGACGAGCTTGACGCCATCGACGAGATAGCGGGCAAACACGGTACCGTTCAGAAAATACTTCTCAGGCTTACGCCCGGCATCGATCCCCATACCCATGTAAAGATCTCAACCGGAAAGGTTGACTCCAAATTCGGCATCGCAATAGAGACAGGACAGGCTGAGGAAGCCATAAAAATAGCCCTTACTAAAGAAAATATAGAGCTTTGCGGCTACCACTGCCATATCGGTTCACAGACCTTTGATATAAAACCCTTTACTGACGGAGCGGAGATCATGCTGAAATTCATCGCCCATATAAAAGAGGTATGCGGCTATGAGGCCGGTATCCTTAATCTTGGCGGGGGTATGGGCGTAAAATATGTCGAGAGCGACCCAGATATCGACTATGCCGCTAATATAAGAGACATCGCAGATGTTCTCAAGTCTCAGTGCGCCCAATTCGGAATAAAAATGCCTATCCTTATTATGGAGCCGGGCAGAAGTATCGTTGCCGACGCCGGAATGACATTATATACAGTCGGCGGCACTAAGGAAATTCCCGGATATAAAAACTATGTCTCGATCGACGGCGGTATGACGGACAACCCCAGATACGCTCTTTATGAGGCCGCCTATACTGTCGCCCTCGCCAATAAGGCCAATGACGAGCCTGTAAAGAAATACACCGTCGGCGGAAGATGCTGCGAAAGCGGAGACCTCATTCAGGAAAACGTAATGCTTCCCCAGGCTCGTAAGGGCGATATTTTAGCAGTAATGACAACAGGAGCCTATAACTATTCTATGGCCTCTCATTACAACCGTCTGCCCAAGCCTCCGGTCGTTATGCTTAAGGACGGAGAAAGCTATGTGGCTGTAAAACGTGAAACCTACGCGGATCTTATACGCAATGATCTTTAATATTTTACAACAAAGGAGATACACAAAATGTCAATCAAAGTTTTAAAGTTTGGCGGAAGTTCACTTGCCGATGCCGAACATTTCAGAAAAGTAGCTGATATTGTAAAAAGCGATCCCGACAGAAAATATATAGTTGCTTCCGCTCCCGGAAAAAGAAACGCAGAGGACGAGAAAGTAACCGATATGCTCTACAAATGCTATGAGCTTACCAGAGAAGAACAGGATATTGACAATATTTTTATATGTATAAAGAGAAGATATGAGAAAATAATAAAGGATCTCGGTCTTGAGCTTTCTCTTGACAAGGAATTCGACAGGATTAAAATGGCTATACTCCATCATGCCGGCAGAGACTATATAGCCAGCCGCGGTGAATATCTCAACGCCAAGGTTTTGGCTCAATTCCTCGGTTTTGATTTTATCGACGCTGAAAAGGGAATTTTCTTCTATGAGGACGGAACATTTGACGCCGACAAGACAAACCGCGTACTTTCAGAAATACTCGAAAAGCATGAGCACGCGGTTATACCCGGCTTCTATGGCTCAATGCCAAACGGAACTATTAAGACTTTTACAAGAGGCGGTTCAGACTTCACCGGCTCGGTAGTAGCGCGCGCGGCAAGGGCTGACCTCTATGAGAACTGGACAGACGTTTCCGGCTTTCTTATGGCTGACCCCAGATTTGTAAAAAATCCTAAAGTCATTGATACGATTACATATAAGGAGCTTCGTGAGCTTGCCTACATGGGAGCTACCGTTCTGCACGAGGACTCTATTTTCCCTGTAAGATCGGCCGGTATTCCTATCAATATTAAAAATACAAACAGACCAAACGACAAAGGCACAATGATCGTTAAGGAGACAAACGTTCCGCCCAGTGAGAATATAATAACCGGCATCGCCGGCAAAAAGGGATTTTCGACCATCGTTCTTGAAAAAGACATGATGAACAGCGAGCTTGGTTTCGGCAGAAAGGTTCTCGACGTACTTATGAACAACCGTATTCTTTTCGAGCATCTTCCTTCGGGAATAGACACCATGTCAATCATCGTCAGCACAGATGACATAAAGGATAAAAAGCTTGTTATCGCCGAGGAAATAAAAAGAGCGGTGCACCCCGACTATATCTCGATAGATGACGGCATAGCGCTTATCGCCGTTGTTGGACGCGACATGGTAAACGGCGTAGGTACAGCCTACAGAGTATTCAAGGCCGCTGCCAACGCCGGTGTCAACATCAGAATGATTGATCAGGGCTCAAGCGAGCTTAATATTATCATCGGAGTTGAGGAAAAGGATTATCAGGCTGCCCTTCAGGGAATTTACTCGGAGTTTGTAAAATAATAATTTTGTGATGAACTTAATATCATTCATACCTATTATGAATGCCCTCCTTTTTCGTATAATTTCGGCCGACCGTATTATACGAAAAAGGAGTTTTTATTTATATCTTATGCCTGTAGGCTCCTTTGAACAATGCCTGTCTTGTAGTTTCCCTGCGCTATCAGGGCCACTTGCTGAACACGGGCGCTCCGCACCTATAATGGTCGGTGTCATAAGAAAAACATAAAAGTGCTTCAATATGTTTTCTTTCTCAGTCGATGTTTGACTTAA
>CAZBNY010000185.1:616-3855 GCA_964493235.1 uncultured Lachnospiraceae bacterium | reverse complement strand
TTTATATCCGGTTAAATACAGTGAGTATGTTGATAAATACTCACAGGAATACGAGCTCGACAAAAAGGCCGTTCACGCGGTCATTAAGGCTGAAAGCGGATTTGACGCGGCCGACCGCTCACATACCGGCGCAAGGGGCCTTATGCAGATAATGCCCGAAACAGGCGAATGGGCGGCCGGTATAATGGGACTTAACGAATATGAGCCTGATAAGCTGTATGAGCCTGATACCAATATCCATATCGGCTGCTGGTATCTCAGGTATCTTTTGGATATATATGATGAAAACCTTCCCACGGCTCTGGCAGCCTATAACGCCGGTCTCGGAAATGTCTCAAAATGGCTGGAGAATCCCGATTACAGCGGTGACGGCAGCACTCTGGACACAGTGCCGTATAAGGAGACCGAGGACTATGTGGAGAAAACACTTAACTATATAGATAAATATGATAAATACTACAAGGAGCTTTAATATGAGAAGATTTTTCGCTCTTTTTGGCGCGGTGGTTCTCCTTGTGACAGGCTGTACACGGACACAGACGACTACGGTCTCCGGCGACGTGACCGGACAGGGAGTTTCAATAGATAAGGAGGCGGATACAGAGGACGTTATAACCATGTCCATGAGTATGGCTAAGACGCTCAATCCGCTGATAAACTCCGACGAGTCGGTGGACAGGGTGCTTTCGCTGATGTACGAAAAGCTCATAACCATAGGCGCGGACGGCAAGGCACAGCCGAATATAGCCGATAGCTGGACCTTTAATGCGGACGGAAGCGTCGCGTATATCGAGCTTAATAAAAACGTATGCTTTTCCAACGGGACAAGGCTTACGGCCTATGATGTGGCCTATTCGCTCAAAACTATAGACAACGCGGATAATTCATACTATAAGAACTGCGTGGAGAATATAAAAACATGGTCTGTGACGGGGGACTACAGCATAAGCGTAACATTTTATGAGCCCTCGGGCAGGAATATTTATTATCTTGCCCTGCCGATAATCAGCCGGACATTCTACGGCGGAGACTACGCCGTGGAGAGCGACAACCCCGATACGGCGCTTGGCAGCGGACTGTATAGGTTTGAGAGCTTAAAAAAACCGGACAGGCTTACGCTTATCGCCTCGCTGAACTGCTTCAGGGGAATGGCCGGCGTAAACAGGATAGAGGTAATAATGACGAAGGACAGCGAGACCAATAGAAATCTGTTTTCTCAGGGAATAACGGACATACTTTTTGCCGGCAATTCAGAGGCCGCCGGCATAGGAAACACGGTCGGTGTAAAGGGTACGGCCTATACTACCGGAGAGTATGATTTTATCGGCTTTAACTTCAACAATGAGATACTTAAGGACAGAAACATCAGACAGGCGATTGCCTACGCTGTGGATAAGGACAGCATTATAGAGGGAATATATCTAGGAAACGCTGAGAAGGCGTATTCCCCTGTAAGCTCGTCATCATGGCTTTACGACAGCACTGTATACGGATATGGCTATGACCTGTCGGTGGCTAAGATGCTTTTGGAGCAGTCGGGGTGGAGATTCAGAAGCGGAAGCGATACCGTAAGACAGAGCAGCGGAGACAGTCCGTCAAAGCTGTCATTAAGGCTCCTCGTAAACGGTGAAAACAACGAAAGGAAGCAGGTAGGGGTAAAGCTGGCGGAGACGCTCAGGGGTCTTGGTTTTGAGATTAATATGGAGACTCTGAATTTTGACGCCTATAAGGAGAAGCTGCAAAACGGCAGCTTTGACATAGTTGTAGGCGGCTGGAGCCTCTCTCCGGTCAACGACTTTACATTTATGTTCGGCTCGACGGAATTAAACGGCGAGGAGGGCAACCTGATCAATTACAGCAGCGCAAAGATGGACGAATATTTGAAGGACTGCAAAAGCGCTGTGACAGATGAGGAAACAAAGGAGGCCTATTCTGCGCTTCAAAAATATATTTCTCAGGAGCTGCCTTATATAAGCCTTGTGTTCAGACAGTCAAAGGTTTATTCGGGAACGAGGATCGACGGAGAGATGACTCCATCGGAGAATAACACTCTCGGGGGAATAGAGAATTTGACTATAAAAAAGTGAGGTGATGGCGTTGTCGGAATTGAGACAGGACATATTGACCGGCGAATGGGTGATATTTGCCGGAAACAGAATGAAAAGGCCATATGATTTCATAAAAAAAAGCGTGCCAAAGACGACCGACAGCCATGACTGCCAGTTCTGCCCCGGAAACGAAAGGCTTACTACCAGGCCGGTATATCAGGACGGGGCGGACGGGAAATGGAATATAAGGGTTTTTCCGAATAAATATCCGGCGGTCTCTGAGGATTGCTCGCTGGCTGACGGCGAAGGCTTTTATAACGCCGAGGCGGGCAAGGGGATACATGAGGTCGTTGTTGATACCCCGAATCATACAGAGGTGATACACGATTTCAGTGAGGAAAGGCTTTTTGAGATATTTAAGGTAATAAGACAAAGGTTTTTGGACATATCATCGTCGGAGGGCATAAGGTATGTGCAGATATTCAAAAACTGCGGCCCCGAGGCCGGAGCGTCGATACTGCACTCGCATTGGCAGATAATAGGCGTGCCGGTCATACCAAAGGAGCAGACGGCGGTAATCGACAGAAGTCAGCGCTACAGGGCCGAAAATGGCGGCTGTATCATCTGCTCAATATTGGAGCATGAGATGAAAATGAGAACAAGGATCATTGCCGAGAATGAGTATTTCACGGCGTTTTCGCCATACGCGTCAAAGATGTCCTATGAGACTGCGATAGCCGCGAAGGGGCACATATCCTCGTTTGGGGATTTCAGCGACGATATGCTTAAGGCCCTGGCCGAAATGCTTAAAATGGTGCTTTCCGCGGTAAAGACGCTCAGAAAGGAAATATGCTATAACCTGTGCTTTGAGGACACGCCGGAGGGCGAGGACGGGCACTGGTATATGAAGGTGCTGCCCAGAATGGGAAATCCGGCCGGGTTTGAATACGGAACGAACAGCTATATCAATCCGATACTTCCCGAGGACGCCGCTGAATATATGAGAGAAAAAATTTCAGAAAATTACAGAGGAAAATAATATGGCAAAAGAAGCGAAACTGTACGAGGTGGAAAAACCGGCTGAAAGGGTCATTCTTGTCGCTGTAGATGAGTACGGTGGAATGAATGACGAGTGCCTGAACGAGCTGGAGGAGCTGGCCGAGACGGCGGACGCCGTGACTGTCGGCAGGA
>CAZBNY010000185.1:0-606 GCA_964493235.1 uncultured Lachnospiraceae bacterium | reverse complement strand
GTCCAGCATAGGGAAAAGCGCCACCCGGGACATTATATAGGCAAGGGAAAGGCTGAGGAGCTGAAAATGATGATAGCGGCTTTGAACGCCGACGGAATAATAACGGACGACGAGCTTACGCCGGCCCAAATGAGAAATTTAGAGGATATGCTGGACATCAAGGTAATGGACAGAACGATGGTGATACTTGACATTTTCGCGTCAAGGGCCATGTCAAACGAGGGCAAGATACAGGTAGAACTGGCCCAGCTTAAATACAGGCTCACAAGGCTTTCAGGTCAGGGAACTGCCCTTTCCAGACTTGGCGGCGGAATAGGAACAAGGGGACCGGGAGAGAAGAAGCTGGAGACCGACAGAAGATATATAAAAGAGAGGATAGCGGAGCTGGAAAGATCCCTTGGCAGTATCGAGACTCACCGTGAGCTGTTGAGGAGCGGAAGGGATAAGAAGGGAATAATAAACGTCTCCCTTGTAGGTTACACAAACGCAGGGAAATCCACTCTGCTCAACAGGCTGACGGACGCCGGAGTGCTGGCGGAAAATAAGCTTTTCGCGACCCTTGACACGACGTCAAGGGAGCTGAAGCTGCCCGGAGGGACGTCGGTG
>CAZBNY010000184.1:0-3877 GCA_964493235.1 uncultured Lachnospiraceae bacterium | reverse complement strand
TTTATGTCTTTCATGACATTAACCTCCTATGTTTTTTCTTTTGGCTTGTCAGGCTTCTTTTATATTAACATAGGAGGTTACTCCTTTTCTTTAAGATTTCTTTATCCCCCAGTTGAACTGGGGGTTTATTCTTGCCTTTTCGGCGCCAATAAAATGGAGAAACTCGCTATAGTGCGAATTTCTCCACAATTAATTTTCAAAGCTTACTTTTTGATATTGAAGAATGCCTTAATTCCTGGATATTCTGCAACATCATCTAGTTCTTCCTCGATACGAAGAAGCTGGTTGTATTTAGCTACACGGTCACTTCTTGCGGGAGCGCCTGTCTTTATCTGTCCGGCATTTACAGCTACTACAATATCCGCGATAGTATTATCCTCGGTCTCGCCTGAACGGTGGCTGACGATAGCTGTCATATTATTTCTGTTTGCAAGCTGGATCGCGTTAAAGGTCTCCGTAAGGGTTCCGATCTGGTTCACTTTGATAAGAATAGCGTTTCCTGCCTTAAGCTCGATGCCTTTCTTAAGTCTGTCGGTATTTGTTACGAACAAGTCATCGCCAACAAGCTGAACTCTGTCTCCGATCTCCTTTGTAAGAAGCTGCCAGCCTTCCCAGTCCTCTTCAGCAAGTCCGTCCTCAATTGAGATAATGGGATATTTGTCAACAAGCTTTTTCCAAAGCTCAACCATTTCTTCACTTGTTCTGACGATTTCTTTACCAACCATCTGGCTTTCTCCGGGGAAATGATATTTTCCGTCGTCTCCGTAAAGCTCACTTGTCGCGGGGTCCATAGCGATCTTTATGTCAGTTCCCCAGCCGTAGCCGGCTTTTTCTACAGCCTCTTTGATAAGATCAATTACCGCGTCAGGCGTAGGAAGGTCAGGAGCGAATCCACCCTCGTCGCCTACCGCTGTTGAAAGTCCCTTTGATTTAAGAACATTCTTAAGGTTATGATAGATCTCAGCACACATACGAAGAGCCTCTTTGAATGAAGGAGCTCCGACAGGCATGATCATAAATTCCTGGAAGTCAACTGTGTTGTCAGCGTGCTTACCGCCGTTCATAATGTTCATCATAGGAACAGGGAGCTGTTTCGCGTTAAATCCGCCAAGGTACTGATATAAAGGCATCTGCAACGCTTCCGCGGCAGCCTTTGCTACAGCCATTGATACGCCAAGAATGGCGTTTGCGCCAAGCTTGCTCTTATTATATGTTCCGTCAAGCTCAAGAAGCTTTTTGTCAACCGCAACCTGATCAAGCGCGTTCATGCCGATAATCTCTTCAGCGATTATATTATTTACATTATCAACGGCATTCTGAACGCCCTTTCCAACATATCTGTCTCCGCCGTCTCTCATCTCTACGGCCTCAAACTGTCCTGTGGACGCTCCGCTGGGAACAGCCGCACGGCCTAAAAAATCTCCATCAACAAGTACGTCTACCTCAACGGTCGGATTTCCTCTTGAATCAAGAATTTCTCTTGCGTATACGTCTAAAATTTCAATATAGCCTTTCATTTATTATCCTCCTTATATCTTGTTGACAAGCAATGATTCGCCGGTCATTTCTTTAGGTTTAGGTAAATCCATCATTTCCAAAAGCGTCGGAGCCAGGTCGCAGAGCCTTCCGTCCTTTATTCCAATACCGTCTGTATAATTCACAAGCACAAGCGGAACAGGATTGGTCGTATGGGCCGTCATTGGTTCTCCTGTCTCATAATCTATCATCTGGTCGCTGTTGCCGTGGTCGGCGCAAATTATCATCTGTCCGCCGGTCTCAACTAACGCGTCAACCGTTCTTCCTACACACTCATCAACGGCTTCTACCGCCTTCACAGCGGCCTCCATTACTCCCGTATGCCCTACCATATCAGAATTAGCGAAGTTTACTATAATAAGATCGTATTTTTTCGACAATATATTTTCAACAAGCACGTCACATACCTCATAGGCGCTCATTTCCGGCTTCAGGTCGTATGTCGCGACCTTTGGTGAAGGAACCAGTATCCTGTCCTCGCCTGGATTCGGTTCCTCTACGCCGCCATTAAAAAAGAACGTAACATGGGCGTATTTCTCTGTTTCAGCCGTTCTGAGCTGCTTTAAGCCAAGCGACGAAATGTATTCTCCGAGAGTATTATCAAGTCTCTGCGGCTTAAAGGCAATGTGTACGTTTGGAAGCGTATCGTCATAGCGTGTAAAGCAGACAAAATAGAAGTTGTTCAGCCTTTTCTCCCTGTTAAAGCCGACAAACTCACCGTCTACAATGGCTCTTGTTATCTGTCTGGCCCTGTCCGGACGGAAATTAAAGAAAACAATTGAGTCATTTTCCTCGATTTTTCCTACAGGAAGTCCCTCCTCGTCCGTAATAACAGTAGGCACTACAAATTCATCAGTAACTCCGGCCGCATAGGAATTAGTAATACATTCCTCGGCACTGGCTGCCTTATTTCCCTTGCCCTCAAGCATAGCGTCATAGGCTTTCTGCACTCGGTCCCAACGCTTGTCTCTGTCCATAGCGTAATATCTGCCCGATACGGTAGCTATTTTTCCATCTCCGATGCTCCTCAGCTCCTCCTCAAGCTGCTCCAGATACTCCTTACCCGATGTTGGCGGCGTATCCCTGCCGTCCATAAAGGCATGGATATAGACCCTGTTTATGCCGTTTTCCTTCGCCATTTTCACAAGGGCGTAAAGATGAGTGTTGTGACTGTGAACTCCTCCGTCGGAAAGCAGCCCCATTATATGGAGAGCCGAATTATTTTTGCGGCAATTATCCATAGCTTCCTTAAGCTCGGGATTTTCAAAAAAATCTCCGTCCTCAATGGCCTTAGTTATCCTTGTAAGCTCCTGATATACTATTCTTCCGGCGCCTATGTTCAAATGTCCGACCTCTGAATTTCCCATCTGTCCCTTCGGAAGGCCGACATCAAGTCCGCTGGCATAGCCCTTGGCATGGGGATATTTCTTAAGAAGCATATCCATTACGGGAGTTTTGGCCATTTTAATGGCGTTTCCCTCAACCTTTTCATTTATTCCATAGCCGTCCAGTATCATTAGGACCGTAGGTTTTTTACTCATTTCAAAGTTCTCCCTTCGGAGTATTTTCAGTAATTTACAATATCTTTAAATTCTTCCTTAAGCGCCGCTCCGCCTACAAGACCTCCGTCTATGTCAGGCATTGCGAAAAGCTCGGCCGCATTTTTGCCGTTTACGCTTCCTCCGTACTGTATTCTTACAGCCTTGGCCACTGTCTCGTCATACATCTCTGCAATGACCTTTCTGATGGCCCCGCAAACCTCCTCGGCCTCGGCGCTTGTGGCTGTTTTGCCGGTTCCGATCGCCCAGATAGGCTCGTAAGCAATAATGACCTTAGTAATATCCTCTTTTGATATTCCGTTAAGGCCGCATTTTATCTGTGTACGGATAAAATCTATGGTTATGCCCTTTTCTCTCTGTTCAAGGGTCTCTCCGCAGCACATGATAGGGATAAGGTCATGCTCGAGAGCTTTTTTGACCTTTTTGTTTACCGTCTCGTCAGTCTCGGCGAAATACTGCCTTCTTTCCGAATGGCCGAGAATAACATATTTTACACCGGCATCAACAAGCATATTGGGAGCTATTTCCCCTGTATATGCTCCACTTTCCTCAAAATACATATTTTCTGCACCGAGTGCAATCTTTGTACCCTTTATAACATTTCCGACAGGAATTATGTCAATGGCGGGAACGCAGAAAACAACGTCCACGGCGTCTGTATCGACATAAACCTTAAGCATCTCAGCAAGCTTTACAGCCTCTGACGGAGTTTTGTTCATTTTCCAGTTACCAGCAACGATTTTCTTTCTCATATCAATCACCCATTCGGCCGCTTTGCGTCC
>CAZBNY010000183.1:0-3921 GCA_964493235.1 uncultured Lachnospiraceae bacterium | reverse complement strand
ACATTTCTTTATCGCGATATGTGCTATCAGTCCATTTCCGTTACCGGCACAGATACGGCCTATTTAAAAAGGGGATACGTACCGTATCCCCGTAATGGCTCTTAGATTTCAGCCTTATCAGCTGTTTGATCTTCCAAGATATTCGCCTGTTCTTGTGTCGATTTTGATGATCTCGCCCTGATTGATGAATAAAGGTACAAGTACCTGAGCGCCTGTCTCAACAGTAGCGGGCTTTGTAGCGCCTGTAGCTGTGTTTCCGGCAAATCCGGGCTCGGTCTCTGTAATCTCAAGCTCTACAAATAAAGGCGGCTCGATTCCGAATACTTCGCCTTCATATGAAAGGATCTTGACCATTTCGTTTTCCTTAACGAACTTAAGAGTATCACCTACGTCAGCAGCGTTTACAGCGATCTGGTCATATGTCTCGGTGTTCATGAAATAATAAAGGTCTCCGTCTGAGTAGAGATACTGCATATCAAGTCTGTCGATATGAGCCTTTGGCATTTTTTCTGTGGGTCTGAATGTTTTTTCTACCACTGAGCCTGTTTTGAGATTTTTGATCTTTGTACGAACGAAAGCAGCGCCCTTACCGGGTTTTACGTGCTGGAACTCAAGGATTATATAAATATCTCCTTCGTATTCAATTGTAACGCCGTTTCTGAAATCGCCTGCAGAAATCATTGTGTATTTTTCCTCCTCGTAGTAAAGCCGTGATATTCGGCCGATAAGATTTTAAATTCAACATACCTGTAGTGGTATATAGTCTCATATAAGTTTAATGTATTTTTACGAATTTTTCAATAATTTTTTTAATTTAGAGTACATTTTTTGGACAAATTTTATTCGAGCTGCATCTTCATGGCCTCAAGCGCCAGCAAATAACCCTTCCAGCCAAATCCGCAAAGCTGTCCCACGCAAACCGGGACAGTTACGGAGGTATGTCTGAACTGCTCTCTTTTATGTATGTTAGACATATGTATCTCTATAACGGGAATATCGACAGACGCCAGCGCGTCCCTGATGGCATAGCTGTAATGGGTATAGGCCCCCGGATTTATAACAATTCCGTCCTTATCAGAGAAGCACTGCTGTATTTTATCAATTATCGCTCCCTCATGGTTCGACTGGAATATCTCAACGTCAAGTCCCAGCTCACCGGCCTTTTTAATTATCTCCTCATTTATTTCATCATATGTAAGTGTACCGTACACGCCCTTTTCCCGTATTCCGGTAAAATTTATATTCGGTCCGTGTATAAGGCATATCTTTTTCATCGTTCGTTCCCCCTCAGTATGTCCATAATAAAGCCTACAGCCTCATTGGATCTCATTCCCGTAATATCCGCCGTCAGGTCGCTTCTTTCCTCATATAGCGGCCTTCTTTCCTCCATCAAGTCTATTATTTTCTGCATTTTGTTCCCGCCGTTTAAAAGCGGTCTTGAACGGTCATTTTTTATATTGTTGTATATATGCTCCGGCGAGGCTTTTAAATAGAGAACGACGCCGTTCTTTTTTAGCAGCTCCATATTCGTCTCACTCTTGATCACGCCTCCGCCCGTAGCTATGACGCAGCCTCTCCTGTTTGAAAGCTCTCTGCAAAGCTCCGTCTCCATTTTTCTGAATTCCGCCTCGCCGTATTTTTCAAATATCTCGGTTATCTTCATTCCCGCTCTGTTGACGATCTCATCGTCCATGTCTATGAACATATAATCGTTGACTCTGGCAAGTCTTTTCCCTATGGTCGTCTTTCCGCATCCCATGAAGCCTACCAAAACGATATTTTTTCTTTCCATAGCCTTACCCCCTGCGATAAAAATCCGTCAGCCTGTTTTTGAGCTCAGCGGCCTGTTTCATATCAGCCTTCATATCATGCCATATCTCAAAGGACGCCAAACCCTGATAAAACAACATATCAAAGCCATTGACCGTTATCGCTCCGTGTGCCGCCGCGTCCCTCATAAGCCTTGTCTCCCAGGGAGTATATATTATATCGACTACGATTTTAACATTGTCAAAGAACTCCGCGTTTTTGACAGGAGTTTCATCGCTGCCCATTCCGACCGATGTGGTCTGGATAAATATTTCAGGATCTTCTATCTTGGCTATCGAATCATAGTCTGTAACTTCTACCTCTATCGGATAATATTTTCTTACCCTTTCCGCAAGCTTCTGCGCCTTCTCGGCGGTACGGTTGACGATCATAAGCTTTCCGGCCTTTTCCTCACCGGCCAGTATAGCCGCGGAATTTGCCGCTCCTCCGGCTCCGGCAAGCACGACTGTCTTTCCCTCGATAGAAATATCCCTTTCCTCAAAACACTTCTTCAGGCCGATAATATCGGTATTATAGCCTACATAGCCGTCCCCTGTCAGCTTAAGCGTATTTACGGCCCCTATCCTTTCCGCGACCGGATCAATGGCGCAGAGCGCCTCCATGACCTCTATTTTGTGCGGAACAGTTACGTTAAAGCCCTTTATCCCCAACGCCCTGCCGCCGTCAACTGCAGTTTTTACTTGTCCCTTTTCTACCTTGAAGGGGACATAGGCAACGCTTTTGCCAAACTCCCTGGCTATCGTATTTTGAAGCACGGGTGAAAATGATCTCTCCACAGGATTTCCGATTATTCCGAATACGCCGGTTTTTCCGTTTACAAAATCAACGCACATATTCATTACCTCCAGCAAATTTTAATCAGCAAAACGCTCGGGCTTTTTGACCCCGCTGCAGCATTTCGGCATTATGTTATTTTCTTCCATATACTCCGCTCCCCAGTCGCACATCACGTCGAGAATCGGCATAAGTGTTTTGCCGAAATCCGAAAGCTGATATTCAACCTTAGGCGGCACCTCAGGATATACCGTCCTAGTAATTAGGCCATTCTTCTCCAGCTCCCTAAGCTGAGCGGCCATCATCTTCGGAGTAGCCTGCGGAATAAGTCTGCTCAGCTCCGAAAATCTAAGTGTCTTATCTATCAGGTGCCATAGGATAAGGCATTTGTATTTGCCGCCGACCAGTTCCAGCGTGACTTCCAGCGGACAGTTGTACAACGGATCATAGTCCTTCATATTGTCACTTTCCTTTTGTATAGTTGTTCACAAAAAAGTGCGTTCTTGTCAAAAAATCAATGAGTTATATAATTATAGCATAAACCGGTTTATACTTCAAATCACATAAAGGTGTTAAACGAACAAAATCCGTGATATTTAGGAGGAAACCAAAATGACTAAAAAAATATTGCTGCTTTGCGGCGACGGAAGCGAAGATTACGAAACAATGGTGCCCTATCAGGCGCTTTCCCTTCTCGGCTATCAGGTGGACTGCGTATGCCCCGATAAAAAGGCTGGCGACAAGGTCGCTACAGACGTACATGACTTTCTCGGCAATCAGACCTATTCGGTATTTGTGGGCCATAATTTCGCCCTTACAGCTGATTTTGACGCCGTAGATACATCGAATTATATCGGCCTTTTCATCTCCGGCGGCCGTTCGCCCGAATATTTAAGGCTTTATCCGAGAGTGCTTGAGATCATACGGGAATTTTTCAGAGACAATAAGCCTGTGGCGGCCATATGCCATGCTCCGCAGCTCCTTTCGGCGGCCGGTGTGCTTAACGGCTACAGAGCTACGGCCTACGAGACCGTAGGCCCCGAGGTAACGCTTTCGGGAGCCGAATATGTAGAGCTGCCTATGGACGAGGCTCTTGTTGACAAAAACCTTATTACAGCTCCCGCCTGGCCGGGAAACACCGCCATATTGAGGGAATTCGCGAATCTTCTCGGTGCTGAGATAGAAATTTGATTTTCAGATAAAGCAAGGACTGCCGTTGTCAAAACGGCAGTCCATTAAGTACGTCGAGTTTACGGTCCTTGTCAAGCTCTTGATTTTGACGGGCATATACAGATATAAAAACAAAAGAGAGCATAA
>CAZBNY010000182.1:0-3927 GCA_964493235.1 uncultured Lachnospiraceae bacterium | reverse complement strand
CTTTCTATAGTATCATCTGAGGGTATCTCAAACATAATATCGTTTATAAAGCCCTCGATAATAGCTCTGAGTCCTCTGGCGCCCGTCTCTCTCTCAACAGCCTGCTTTGCAATGGCTCTGACCGCCTCGTCCGTAAACTCAAGCTCCACATCGTCAAGCTCAAAAAGATATTTATACTGCTTAAGAAGCGCGTTTTTCGGCTCGCTTAAAATCCGAATAAGTGCGTCCTCGTCTAAGTTATGGAGCGTTACCGCCACCGGAACACGCCCCACAAACTCGGGAATAAGGCCGAATTTAAGCAGATCCTGCGGCTGGAGCTTTTTCATAAGCTCATCAAAGGAGTTGTCATTCTTTGTCTGTACCTTAGCGCCAAAGCCTATCATCTTCTCTCCGATCCTCTGCTGGATTATTTTCTCAAGTCCGCAGAAGGCTCCTCCGCAAATGAACAGTATGTTTGTCGTATCGATCTGCAAAAGCTCCTGATGCGGGTGCTTTCTTCCGCCCTGAGGAGGAACGGAAGCTACAGTTCCCTCAAGTATCTTAAGCAGTGCCTGCTGTACACCCTCGCCGCTTACATCTCTCGTGATCGAGACATTCTCAGATTTTTTTGTTATTTTATCGATCTCGTCGATATATACGATTCCTCTTTCAGCACGCTCGATGTCATAGTCCGCCGCCTGAATAAGCTTAAGAAGAATGTTCTCAACGTCCTCGCCTACATATCCGGCCTCGGTAAGCGTTGTCGCGTCAGCGATGGCAAAGGGCACATTTATAACCTTTGCAAGAGTCTGGGCAAGCAGTGTCTTTCCAACGCCCGTAGGGCCAACGATAAGGATATTGCTTTTCTGAAGCTCAACATCTTTATCTGAATTGCTGTCAGTTGACATTATTCTTTTATAGTGATTATATACCGCCACCGAAAGAGTCTTTTTTGCCTCCTCCTGTCCGATAACATAATCGTCGAGTATCTTTTTGATCTCCGCAGGCTTCGGAAGCGTTGAGGCCTCGCTTTCCTCGCAGTTCAAATCATATTCCTCATAAATAATATCAGAGCAAAGCTTAACGCACTCATCGCAGATATAAACATTTTTACCCGCGATAAGCTTTTTTACCTGATCCTGCGGCTTTCCGCAGAAGGAGCATCTAAGCTGTTTTTTATCATCTGATTTTGCTGGCATTTGTTCATCTCCCTGTTTTGCTATAGAAAAGCTAAAGCGTGCCTTCAGCACGCTTTAGTGATTTACTGTGCAGGCTTCGTTATCACTGCGTCGATGAGACCATATTCTACAGCCTCCTGCGCAGACATATAATTGTCACGTTCAGTGTCATGAACTATCTGTTCATAAGGTTTGCCTGTATTTTGCGCAAGTATTTCATTAAGTTTTTTCTTTGTCTTTAAAATATTCTCGGCAACGATCTGGATCTCGGTAGCCTGACCTCTTGCCCCGCCGGAGGGCTGATGGATCATAATTTCCGAGTTGGGAAGCGCATAGCGTTTGCCCTTCGCTCCGCCGGAAAGAAGGAACGCGCCCATGCTTGCCGCCATGCCGATGCAGATAGTAGATACATCGGGTTTGATATACTGCATTGTGTCATAAATAGCCATGCCCGCAGTTACTGAGCCCCCGGGACTATTTATGTAAAGATTAATATCTTTATCGGGATCCTCAGCCGCAAGGAAAAGAAGCTGCGCCACTACAATGCTGGCAGTAACATCAGTTACCTCCTCGCCGAGGAAAATAATTCTGTCCTTCAAAAGCCTCGAATATATATCATAGGAGCGTTCTCCATGATTTGTCTGTTCTATTACATAAGGAACTAAACTCATACTTCCAAGCCTCCTTTCAGAATATCCTTTTATTATTAAGCCTTAACGACCGCGGCGTCGCATACGAGGTCTATTGCTTTATGAATAGCGATCTCCTGCTTGAAAGCGGGATCCTCCTCATAATACTGAGCGATTTTTTCAGGCTCAAGGCCGTACTGATCAGCGTACTTTTTAATTTCAGCCTGAATGTCTTCCTCTGAAGCCTCGATGCCTTCCTCCTTAACGATCTGGTCCATAACAAGCTTTGCGTCTACGCTGTTTTTAGCCATAGGCTTGAGCTGGTTCTTAAGATCGTCAACAGACTGGCCTGAGAACTGGCAATACATTTCAAGAGTGATGCCCTGCATCTTCATGTTCTGCTCATATTCAGCCATGAGGTCGTTTGCTCTGTTTTCATACATAACTTCTGGAACGTCCATCTCGGCATTGGCAATGATCTGCTCAATAACGGCGTCCTCTTTCTTATGTCTTGCTTTTTCTTCCTTGTCCTTAGTAAGCTTTTCCACTTCTTTAGCTTTATATTCATCAAATGTTTCATATTCTGAAACGTCCTGCGCGAAATCGTCGTTAAGCTCCGGAAGCTCACTCATAGTGATGCCCTTAAGCTCTACAGCGAATACAGCGGGTTTGCCCTTAAGCTCCTCGGCATGATACTCCGCGGGGAATGTTACGTTAACGTCAAATTTGTCACCGATAGAATGGCCGCATATCTGCTCCTCAAATGTATCGATGAAGCTCTTTGAGCCTAACTTAAGGTCATAGCTGTCGCTCTGTCCGCCGTCGAAAGCAACTCCGTCAACAGTTCCAAGATAAGAGATCGTTACTGTATCGCCCATCTGAGCGGCTCTGTCCTCAACGGGAACAAGTCTGGCGTTCTCATTCTGGATCTTCTCGAAATGAGCCTTGATCTCGTCCTCTGTGACCTCTGCTGAGAAATCCTCGACCTCAATACCCTTATACTGGCCGAGCTTTACCTCAGGTCTTACCGTAACAGAAGCCTCGAATTTAGCGCCAACTTCCTTGCCTACCTCTTTAACATCGATCTCAGGCATAGCGACCGGATCAATTCCAAGCTCCTCAACTACCGCGGGGTATGTCTCGTTAAGAACGAAATTTACCGCGTCCTCATAGAAGAATTCCACTCCATACTGGGCCTCAATGACCTTTCTGGGAACCTTGCCCTTTCTGAAACCGGGTACAGTTATTTTACTTTTATTCTTATTGTATGCGTACTTAACACCTTCTTCTAATTTTTCAGGTGTTACGTCAAAAGAGATTTTAACTATGTTACCCTCTTTGCTTAAAATCTGCGAACTCATTTGTAAAATTTCCTCCTTAATAATATCGTTTGCAGTCCGTCCTCAACTGCGCAATCACTTTATTATAACACAATCCATGAGATATTCAAATTCTTTTTATAAAAAAATTGAACAAATCATTTTCTCAAAGCCTCGAATAAATCAAGGCTTTTTACAATATTTCCTTAAATGTATCCTCTATTTCGGCCTCGGTGTTGTCCTCGATGTAATTTATCACCTTGTCTATCATGCTGTTGGCGTGTGAGGTCTCGTTAGTCACGCAGGCGAAGCCGATGACCGCTATTTTGTGATTATCCTGCTCTTCGATCTCAGCGACGGAAATATTGAATTTATTTTTCATTCTGTCCATCAGGCTCTTTAGGACCATTCTTTTTTCCTTAAGTGATGATGCCCAGGAAATCCTGAGAGTAACCGTACAGGTTCCGATTATCATATTACTCACCTCCGGCGGAATTAAAAAAGTCCAAGCCAAAAAGCTTGAACTTTTTTGAAGAGCGCGAAACGAGATTCGAACTCGCGGCCCTCGCCTTGGCAAGGCGATGCTCTACCACTGAGCCATTCGCGCATAAGATTAACTTATCTTTAGTACGTGTGATATTCTATCATAGGGTACGGGAGTTGTCAAGCATTATTTTTCTAAAATTATTAAGAGGAGGGGTCTATGCCCCTCCTCTTTCCATATGTTTAAATTCTACTATCTTATATTCATATCCGGCATATGAAAATCTATAACCTTTATTTTTACCTATACAAAGGCTAGATATCGGTGACAGTTTCAAT
>CAZBNY010000181.1:0-3932 GCA_964493235.1 uncultured Lachnospiraceae bacterium | reverse complement strand
ACCCAGACCTCAAATACCGCGTTATTCGGGTCGGGCGAAAGATAAAGCTCTATGTCAGGGCCGGCGTTGAACTCATATCCCGATGTGGGAAGCCAGTCCGTAACGATGACACGTTCAAGCTCCTGTATGGCCTGAGGGCATACTCCGCTTCCGGGGAATACCGCCCATGTGAGCGGCGGAATGACAAATTCCTCATAGCCGTCGGGAATATCGGACGTACTGTTTACCGCGATGAAATACTTCATGTCCTTCTCGTTTTCGGTACAGCATGAGCTTACACCAAACACTCCCTTTATCTCGCCGTCCATCATGCCGCAGAGAACGGGTATCGTTCCGTCGGCAGAGACCTCCGCCCAGAATCTTGGCACGTCGGCAAGGTTTTCCTCAATTTTCATTGACATGGGGACAGATTTTCCAACTATCCTTATGCTTTCCTTTTTCTCAATTCTGTAATTCACTTCTTCAGCTCCCTTTATAGTTAATTTGAAGCTGATAGGCAGATATGACTTTACCTGAACGGGTTGTGCCTTTACAACAGAAGGCGCTGTGCCGTGTACACTGCGGAAGGCCCTGTTGAAGGCTGTAGGAGAAGAATAACCATATTTCAGGGCGGTATCAAGTATCCTGGCGCCGTTGAGAATATCCGCCGCGGCAAGGGACATTCTTCTGCGTCTGATATACTCCGAAAGGGTGATACCCGCCATGTAGGAAAACATTCTTTGAAAATGATACGGGGTACAGCAGGCTATCTTTGCCGCCTCGCAGTAGTCTATTTCAGAAGTCAGGTTTTCCTCGATATACTTCATTGATCCGTTCAGTCTTTCTATCCAATCCATTTTATCAGCTTCTTGAGTTAAGTATAAGGAAACATGAATTTATTATCCTCTCATTTGATGCACAAAAAAGCGAGAATTAATATA
This sequence comes from uncultured Lachnospiraceae bacterium, assembly GCA_964493235.1. GTDB lineage: Bacteria > Bacillota > Clostridia > Lachnospirales > Anaerotignaceae > Metalachnospira. The sequence continues at coordinate 3,012 of CAZBNY010000181.1, read as the reverse complement.
ATCCTGCCATTATCGGAGCGATAACTACAGTAAGCACTCCGGCGATAACTATTGCCAGAGAACTCATCGCGCCTACAAGCTCGTCAAGCTGGATAGCTCTTGATGTGCCTATGGCGTGCGAGGCCGTACCTACAGAAAGGCCAAGCGCTATTGGATTTGTGATGTTAAATATTTTGGAAAAAACAGTAACAAAGGCCGCGCCTATGATACCGCTTACAACGACAGCCACGCAGGTAACGCCGGCTATTCCGCCAAGCTCCTCCGTTATGCCAAGGGCAATGGCCATAGTGACCGATTTAGAAGTAAGTCCGAAATATACCGCGTCGGAAATATGAAGCAGCTTTGCCATTACAAACATAGTTACGGCACAGGCGACAGAGCCCGAAAGTATAGCCAGTATAATAGCCTTGAAATTCTTTTTTAACACCTCAAGCTGTCTGTAGATCGGGACTGCTAAAGCTACGGTTGCCGGTGTCAGCAGAAACTGTATCGTTGAGCCGCCGACGTAATACGCGTCATAGCTTATGCCGGTAACCACAAGAAAAACAATGATCAGTATAATAGCGATAAGCATAGGGTTGCATATTATCAGCTTTGTTTTTTGATTTATTACCAATCCGATTTTAAAGGCCAGAAGCGTGAGCACTATTCCGAAAAAAGCCGAGCCGAAAAGAGCTGTATATAAGTTCTCAAGCATATGTCAGTCCTCCTTTTCAGACTTTTTGTCAGAGTCTATGACCTTTTGGGCGACTTTGCCCGTAACAAAAAAGCATACGACCGTGGATACTATTATTATGGCGAAGATGCCGAAGATTTCGTCCTTAATAGCCGGAAAGCTGGTGATAAGGCTCACTCCGGAAGGAACAAGAATGACCGTCATTATACTGAGCAGAAAGTCAGCGGTCTCCTGAATTTGATCAAGCCTGATGACCTTAAGGCATAAAAGAACGAAAAGCAGCACCATTCCCCATACGCTGGCCGGAACGGGAAGCGGGACAATGGCGTTGAGCGCCTCTCCAACCAGGGACAGGCCAATAATGATACCGAACTGCATAAGATATTTCATAAAAATCCCCCAATTTCAATTTATTCAAAGCGGCTGTGACGCCTGCGCGGCGCCATAGATATAAATGTTGTCCTACCAATAATTATAGTCTGTTTATATAAAAAGGCAATATTCCATATCCAAGTAAAGGGAAATAATATAACGGGACGTTACAGCTCGGTATTCACTCCGTTGATAAATGTCTGCTCGCCGCCGTCAAGGGGAATGACGATACAGCGCTTTCCGTCGATCATTCTTGTCTGTATCTCCCCGGCCTTCTCGGGACTGACATTGAGCACAATGTTTTCAGAATCTCCGTCCGCGTCCCAGGGCAGGCCGCCCGATTCCTCAAGCTTTGCCTTAAGCTCGTCGACCTCTTTTTGAAGCTTCTGCTCCTTACGCTTTTGATAGTGGCTTTCAAGGGTCTTTGTATCAACAATGTTCTCAACAGCAGGAGGCTCCCCGCCAAATTCCTCGGCGCAGGCCTTCTCTATTTTGTCGGCTATTTCCTCGGGGATACCGCCGCTTGTTTTCAGGCTTTCTATAGTCCTGCTGTCAAAGACCGCGGGAGCGGTGACGGTTGACGTTTCGCTTTCCTTAACGATGTCATTAAGCGCCCGGTGAATGCCGACCATTATTTCCTCTGTATCATACTCATCGCTGTCAACGGCCGTTTTAAGTATATCCTCAAAGGCTTTTTTCTCAGCCGAGGCAGTTCGTTTGGACTTGCAGCCGAGAGCCGACTCCATGAACCCGGGGCGGGATTCCTTGGGGTTTCTCGTATAATAGATCAGCGAGTGGATATCGCTGCTCCTGTCAGAAAAGGCGGGGAAAACAAAGCCTGTCTCCGGCATGGAAACGACCCAGTCCCTTATGCGGGCGCCGATCCTGTTTTCGTCCTGACGATAGCCAAGGCCGGCCTTTGTAAGCTCAACAGGGCAGATGGAGCATATTATGTAGCTGTAGACCTCCTCGGATTCGTCCAGTTTGTTGTTGTCCTTTGTTTTGGTGATCACGTCATAGGCGTCATGGAAAAGCAGGATAAGATAGTTACCGTCATATTCATAGTTATCGATTATAAGCTCGTAAAGCCTGTCTAAGAGGGCGTCGGCCTTAAGAGCGCTGTCCCTCACTCCCAGAAGGAAATTCTGCTTGCCGCCGGGATTTTCCTCCTCGGGATCGAATTCCAGCTCCAGCAGGTTGTTCCCGATGGTGCCGGAAAGGGTCTTTTTAGCGATCTCAAGATATTTAAAAAATTCCTCATCGACAAGATTTAAAAATGTCTCGTTTATATGAAGTATTATGCTTTTATGCGAGTCAACATAACATCCGCACATCTTTGTAAAAGTGCATTCATCTTTTTTCATGCGGCGTTTAAGCTCAAGTATATCCTTTTTATTCATATGTACAGTCCTTTCTGAGATATATTCGTACCGTTTATTATAGACAGGATTTCAGATGACTTCAAGAGATTGCGGAATAAAAATCTGTTCGCGACCGCGAACAAGCGGGCCTGTCAAATGAGAAATGAAATCGAGCGTTTCTTAAAAATTCGACCGATTTATATATTTTTATTGAAATGTATACAAATTTGTGTACAATAAAATTAGTGAAAAAATTAATATTACGTGTGAGGTGAGATCAGGCTCTTATGAATTTTAAAAGATTTTTATATGCTTTCATGGCCGTAGTAATGATGAACGCTTGTATGCCTGCCGAGGTGTTCGCGAGTGGGGGGGGTAGCGACGGAACTACTGACGCGAGCGAAAAACTGGAAGAAGCAGATTATGAAATTGGCCCGGGAGAAACCGGTAAAAGTTTCAGTTTTTCATCGATAGATACAACTAATTGCATAATTATTAACGGCGCGACGGGCGTAGAAATTACAATAAGTAATGTAACAATAAATGCCGGTGACTCGCCGGCGATAAATTTGAAAAACGAAGCGGAAGTAACCCTTATATTGA
>CAZBNY010000180.1:0-4000 GCA_964493235.1 uncultured Lachnospiraceae bacterium | reverse complement strand
CCGCCAATGCCTTCATAATTTCACTCACTCTTAAGATAATAGCAGGCTGTCACTTCCGCTTTACCGTCAGACGCGGTATTTTCCCCCCACTAAACCGCCGGAACTGCTATAATTGCCGGTTCCGGTGATAGTAGCGATATTATGGCAATTCTCTATTGTTCCGCCAGCATTGCATCCGGCTATGCCGCCAACATAGTTCGTCCCTGTAACCTGCCCCGAAACCGTAAGATTTTTAACAGTTACGCCCGAGCCGATACGGACGAACAGCCCTTGATATGAGTCCGAGTCATTATATATACAGTCCGTTTATGGTCTTCCCGTTGCCGTCAAAGGTGCCTGTGAATGAACTGCCGTTGCCTGTGGGCGTCCACTTGTTAGTCTCGCCGCCAAAGTCAATATCCTTTACTAAAACTGCGCAAACTCCCGTATTTCCGCCGTTTATAATCTGCGCAAATTCTTTAAGCTGTTCCGCGCTGCTGATCTCATACGGATTATCCTGATTTTCCTCTCCGCTAAAGTTCGCTGCCAAAGCGATAGTCATTAGCATCAGCAAACACAATGCCACAGTCGTTATGACACTTATTACCAGTTTTTTCATCATCGAGCACCCCTTTGGTCAACAGAAATTATTATTTCTTTAGATTCTATAAAGAAATAGAGGGGTTACCCCCCCCTCTGCGCCGAAGGCCGTCTGCCCGGCCCAATATATCGTTATTACCATATAACAATATTTTTCATTTCGCAATATACAAAACAATATACAAAATGACTAAAATAAAAAATGTAACGAAAAATCATTTTTTTGAAATTTTTATCCCCAGCTCGGACAAAAATCTCGACGGCTCAACGTCGTTGTCATATCCGGTCTCCGAAAAGGACGAAAACACCAGCCTTTCCCTCGCCCTGGTCATAGCCACATAGAACAGCCGCCTTTCCTCCTCTATCTCGAAGTCCAGCACTGCCGAGCCGTGCGGCATCACGCCCTCTGTCAGCGACGGCAGGAACACCGTACCGAACTCCAGTCCCTTGGCAGAGTGCATGGTAGTCAGCGTCACTGCGTCATCTCCCCTTTTTGGCACCGGCGAGGAGGCGGTCTTATATTTATAATCGGCCAGCAGGTCACGAAGCTGTCTCAGGTCGTCCAGCTCGGCGGCAATGGACAGTATTTCCCCCGCGATCTGCTTTAGGAAGATCGGACTGCATTTCTTATATGCCGCGTAGGAATCCAGATATTTCTCGTAGCGGAGAAATTTGTATATAAACTCGGCCTGTTTTATACCATTCAGCCTTCTTGCCGACTGAATATCGTTATAGAGCCCCTCAAGCTCCAGCCTGCCCTTTTTGCCAAGCATTTCGCAGTTCATCACCCCGTAGAAGGCGGACATACCCATGCGTTTGCCCTGCTCTATGGCTGCTCTGCTGACCCGTCTGGCCGGCTTATTGACTATCCGCTCAAAGGCCTCGTCATTAGACGTGTCGTATATGAAGTCCACATAGGCGCAGAAATCCTTAGCTATCCAGTGGTCGTACACGTCATAGGCGGCGTCCTTCAGGAAAAACGGTATTCCTCTTTTGATGAGCCTTCTCGAGTACGGGTTAGAGGAAAGGTTATTCCTGTAAATGACCGCCATGCTTTTGTAGGGAACGCCTCTTTCGTGCAGGGCCGCTATCGTCTCAACTATCCTGTCGGCCTCCTCCCTGTCGTTTTTATTGACAAAAACCGCCGGTACGGGGCCTTTGCGGCCGGTGCCGTGTATGGACTTCTCGTATCGGGTTTTGTTTTTGGCGATAAGCTTTTCGCTCAGGGTTATTATCTGGTCGGTGGAGCGGTAATTGGTGTCGAGGCAGACCTTTTTGCACCCCTTATAATATTCGGGGAAATCCAGCATAAACTCGGGTCTGGAGCCGCGGAAGCTGTATATGCTCTGGTCATCGTCACCGACGGCGAACACGTTGTTGTGGGGAAATGACAGCATTTTGACGCACTCATACTGTGCCCTGTTTATGTCCTGAAACTCGTCGATGAGTATGTATTTATATTTCGCGCGCCATTTGTCGAGGACGGTCTTCTCCTTCCTGAGCAGGTTGTAACAGCCGCTCATCATGTCGTCGAAATCTATCTTTTCGTTTCTCTCCTTATGGGCCTCGTAGATTTTAAACAGCGCCCAGAACTCGTCCTTTGGCATTTCCCTCGGCTCAAAATTCTCGGGTCTTTGCAGATCGTTTTTAAGCAGTCCGGCGTTCATCAGAAAGGTATCGACAGTCTGATCTATGTCGTCGGTCTCAATGGCGTAGGATTCAACAGTCCGCGCCAGAAACTGACGTTTTTCACTTTCGGAGATGACCATTCCCGGCTCGTATCTGAAATATTCCCTCAATATCCTGAAAAACAGCGCGTGAAAGGTCGAAAACGTAACGCCCTTCGCCCCACCGTATTTTTCGTAGCGGCTTTCCATCTCCAATGCCGCCGCCTTTGTGAAGGTTATCGTCAGTATGTCCCTCGGCTCGACGCCCAGTCTTTTAGTCATGTAAATGAGCCGCTGGGTAATGACGGTCGTCTTTCCGCTACCCGGACCTGAAAGCACGAGCATCGGCCCGTCGATGTGTTTTACGGCCTTTATTTGGTTTTCGCTGAGCTTTGCCATTTGTCCTTCCTCCGATTTACAAGCTTATATCAGTATATCACAAACAGGGTTATATTGGCAAATCAGCTTTGCCCTCTTAAAGCTAAGGCTCACTATTGCAATTTCCGATGAATTGTATTAAAATTTAGGATAATGATTTTATCGGACAAACCGGTACATAAAGGAGTGTTTAAAATGATTTCGGATCAAATGATACAGTTAGTAAGCGGCAGCTCCGCTATACGTGCCATGTTTGAGGAGGGCAAAAGGCTTGCCTCTATCTACGGCGCTGAGAATGTTTTTGACTATTCGCTTGGAAACCCTTCGGTAGAGCCTCCGCTTGAGGTCAAGGAGACTATCATAAAGCTGCTTGAGACAGAGTCGCCCAACTTCCTTCACGGCTACACGGCCAATTCCGGCTATGAGGACGTAAGACAGGCTGTCGCCGAGCATACGAATAAAAGATTCGGCACAAATTTCAATATGGATAACGTGGTAATGACAAACGGCGCGGCGGCCGCTCTCAATATAGTCTTCAAATGTATTCTTAACCCGGGAGACGAGATCGTCACCTTCGCTCCCTTCTTTACCGAATACAGAAACTATGTGGCAAGCTACGGCTGTAAACTTGTTGTCGTTCCCGCCAATATAGAGACATTTGAGGTCAACTTTGAGGAGTTTGAGAAGCTTATCACGCCCAAGACCCGTGGAGTGCTTATCAACACGCCCAACAACCCCTCGGGCGTTGTGTATTCCGAGGAAACTATCAAAAAGATAGCTGCCGTAATGGAGGCAAAGCAGAGCGAATTCGGAACGGACATCTATCTTATTTCCGACGAGCCATACAGGGAGCTTGTGTATGAGAACATCGAGGTGCCATATGTCACAAAGTACTACAAAAATACCTTTGTGGCCTATTCCTTCTCGAAATCCCTTTCCCTTCCCGGCGAGCGTATAGGCTATCTTATCGCCAACACGGAAATGGCCGATTATGAGAAAATGATAGCGGCCCTCAGCGTTGCCAACCGTGTCGCCGGCTTTGTAAACGCCAATTCGCTTTTCCAGAGGGTGATCCCCTACTGCCTTGACTGCAAGGTAGACGTCGAGATATACAACCGCAACAGGATAGACCTTTACAACAAGCTGACAGATCTTGGCTTCAAGTGCGTTAAGCCGGTGGGAGCCTTCTATATGTTCCCCCAGACGCCCATTGAGGACGACGTGGCCTTCTGCAACGCGGCTAAGGAATTCAACCTGCTGCTTGTTCCGGGCGCAGGCTTCGGCTGCAAGGGCCATATGAGACTGAGCTACTGCGTATCGCACGATACGATAGTGAACTCGTTCCCCGCCTTTGAGAAACTGGCTGAGAAATTTAT
>CAZBNY010000179.1:0-4122 GCA_964493235.1 uncultured Lachnospiraceae bacterium | reverse complement strand
TGGCAGGTCATAAAACTGACGTATAAGCTCTATCACCTGTCCTATGACTCTGCCGTATGCCCTGTAGGCCGAAAGTGTGCTTGCCCTTGACGTCTTTCCGGCCGCCTCCTGGAGGGCCGCTATCGCCGACGCTGCGGTAACTCCCGACGGAGTGTTTCCCGTGGCGGCCTCATTGTTTCCTGATGTCTCCCTCAGCTCGGCGATTTTGGAGTTCAGCACTGACATATATATCTCTCCGAGGTTTGGAACGCTTATCGGCCTTATGCTGTCACTTCCCAGATTTCCGTTTACGTGTACCAAGGGTCTGCTCCAATCGGCAAACTCCTTCTCATTCACACTTCCGTCGCCCCTTATGAAAAATCTTGGCGACGACGCCATCAGCGCGTTTTTCACAATCGCCTGATTCAGCCTGTCTATCTGCTCCTGAGTGTTTTTGCACACATCGATATACCCAAAGCCGCAGGGCGTGCCCTCGGCAGGGAACAGCCTGTCTAACACAAACGGGTATTTGCCGTGATCGTACCAGCCTCTTTCGGCCCTGCTTTCGCCGTATATCGGTTCACCCTCGCCGTCTGTTCCGACAACCTGCCTTTCCGTGTCGTTTTCCGTCGCGTAAAGCACCGTTGTGTTAACATACTTGCAGTAATGAAGCACGGTACGTCCGTTTACGTTTTTTCTGTAGTACCAGTCCACAACAAGACTTTTACCGCTTGTGTCCACATTGTCATCATATATGTATTTCGCCGTGGTAAATCCGTTTCCCATAAGCCTTCCGGCAAGCTGCGGATACAGTCCCTCAAGGGTCTCATTGTCTATAAGCTCGGTGCAGAACACATTTCGGCTCTTTTGCAGGTCTGTTATACCCGGCTCCCAGAAAAGATTGAGCAGATCTGTCTTTTTGATGGCAATGTCGCCCAGTCCGTTTAGCTTTGACGGGTCCCAGAACACTCCGTATACGCCTGTTCCTGTTTTCAGCTTCTGCCACAGCACGTCGGAATAGGTCTCCTCAAAGTCGTTTTGTTCCAGCACGGCGGGGATTATCGAGGACAGCCTTGACGCTTCCTCCCTGTCGCTTTCCTCCCTCGGCAGAACATTCGGCTCGGGATAAGCCTCTATGGCGTCGGCGTGCTTGTTTATGATGACGTTGAAAAGCCACGCCGATGCCGGTCTCATATCGGACTCGTTCCCGCCCCTTATATAACGCCAGTGTCTAAGCTTCCACCACTGCTCGTTTTCGATAACCTTCTGTTCCAGCGAGGTCTTGCCGCCCTTGTACTTTCTTAAAATCATGTTGGCCTTTCTCAGCTCGTCCTCGCCGATGGTCATTTTGTTCATACATCTCCTCCTTTTCTCATCATGTTCAGCGGATCGGATAAAATAATCTTTTCTTCCTTTATAATCGGCTTTATCGGTCTGTCCATGCAGAAATATCTCCATTCATCGGCGGCGTGGTCCTCTCCCGATGTGTCCAAATCCTCAGGGTCCGTTCCGCTGAAGGTCAACAGCGGTATCGTCCTTATGAACGCCCTGCAATTGTCAAACACGTACATTCTCGGGTAGCCCTCACTATCGAACTGCAATCTGTAATGGCACTGCATCCAACCCGGTATCCGCTTGTTGTCGCCCGGCGTAAAGTATATCCCGTATCTCGCGGCTGTGTCCGCCACCGACTCGCCTCGGCTGGCGTCCCAGATAGACGGGTCGGCCACTCCCTGAATGTTCTTTCCCTTAAGCCAGGGGTGTTCCCTCTCGATCCGGCTTATCTCACTGAACTGCTTTTCAGGCGTCCACCTTACTCCCTCGTTTGGGGTCTCTCTACAGCCGTAAAGCTCCAGTATCCTGTAAATAACGCCGTCGTAGTCCACCGCCCACCATGCGCACGAGAACGGCTTGTTGTAACCGAAATCATAGCTTCTGTAAATGTTCCAGCCTCTTGCCTCTCCTCTGCTTAGGTCTATCGGCTTGATCACGTGGGTAAACCGTCTTTCCCTCTGGGCCTGCTCATCTCCGACGACAAAATCATCAAAAAACTGCCCATCGAAAATATCCCATTTCCCGTACAGCCAAGCCTCCTTAAGCTTAGGCGGAAGGGCCTCCAGCTGTTTTATGTAGTCGGGCTGAGCCTCCATCAGCGCCCTGTTGTCGGTCACAAGGGACTGTATAAAGCTGTAATCCTCGGGATTCTCGCCGTCCTTGAATTTTCTGTCGATGAATATCCTCTTTATATAGCCGTGCCCCTTTCCGCCGGGGTTGCAGGTATAGTAGACACGCTTCGGGAATTGATTGACTCCTCTTATGCAGGCGGTGATGCTTTTCATCTGGTATTCCGAAAGCTGCGTGGCCTCGTCTATAAAAATAACGTCGTACTCCACGCCCTGTAACCTGTCCAGATCACCGTCCCTGTCGCAGTACATAAAGCTTATTGAGCTGCCGTTGACAAATCTGAGCATTTTGTCCCTGTCGTTGTATACCGCCGCGCCTGCAAGCTCCCTTCTGAGAATGTTTATGTGGTTGTTCATCAGCTCCGGATAGCTTCTTCTTACGATGAGCAGCCTTATTCCGGCGTATCGGCAGGCCAAAAGCGCTGCCTTTGTCCTCACCGCCCAGCTTTTGCCGCCTCCCCTTGCCCCGCCGAAGGCTATATGCTTGTGGCGGTCGGCCAAAAACTGCTTCTGTTTTTCATTGGGTTCCTTCAGAATTATTTCCATCGATCCTCCTTTCTTTTTTGATCGTTAAGCTTATTTTCAAAGCCTTGGTTACTAAAGACAAATTCCGATGTCACAGGCACTGTCCAAGGCTCGGGTACGGCTCATTCGCTGAACTTCTCGCCGCCCTCAATGACGATTTTTATCTCTCCGTCTGTGCCGTCGCTCTTTTTTCTGTCCAGCTCAAACTTCTCCTTTGCCATCGCCGCCGCTTCCCTTTCCGCCTTTGTCGGCAGCTCGTTGACGTTTCGTATGACTCCGACCAGCTCCTTCATCGCCGATGTCATTCCCTTTATGGCGGTCACGTCGGTCTTTCCCTTGGCGTCTGTGAAGTCGTCCTCATATACGCTCTGCTCTATTCTTTGAGCCATGCCGTCGGCGGCGTTTATTATCGGCGACAGCTTTTCTTTTTCCTTCTTTGTCATTCGCTCCCTCCTTTCACAAACATCATACAAAATAAAAAGGAGGGTTTTCTAACCCTCCACGAACGATTGTTAAATTTTGTATAATATTTTCCGGTTTTCTACAAAAACTGAAAATTTTGTTTCCAGTCATTTAGAGCTGGTTCCCATCCTCATCATAGCAGTAAATTTCCATGCTGTAATCGTCCTTATCCGGCCTTCGGGAGACTCCGGTGAGAAAATAGCCTGCGGAGAAATAAAACGCTGGCAATAAAAAAAGTACATCGGAGCGCTTCCTGTCGCTCCGCTGTACTTTTTAAAAGTTTCTTCTTTCCTCGTCCAGCGTCTTTGGATCGAGTATTATTATAGGCTTATCCTGCCCCATCGCATACCGTACCGTATATCCTGTTCCGCTTTTGGGTTTCATCGTATCATATACCGCCAAAATAACGTCCGCATTCTCAACCAAATATCTGTCCCTTGCCAAAAACGCGTCCTTTTTATATCTTTCGGAAAGGACTAACACCTCATCGCAGTTTTCAAGCAATGTTCTGTATCTTTTCTTCTGTTCATCTGTCCAGCTGTTCTCATGGCCCTTAAAGGGCACCGCCGCCACGATCTCAATGTCTCCCTTTTCCTCACGCAGGGCAACCGCCGCCTCTCCCGCCCACATATCTACGCCAAGGGCGCAGCCGGTCATAAATCTTCGGCAACCGTCGTCATACAAAAACCCTATTTGTCTGGCTATGGCGTTTTTGACCGCCGTGCAGAAGGGATTTTCCTCATCATATCCAAATATAAATCCTTCGGGTCTGTGACCCGTAAAAGCACACGTCCTCATAGCCCGCGCCCTTAATTTGAAGTCACCACATACGGCGCTATGCTTCTTGCCGTCTGGCTTATCGGCATAGTCTGGAGCACGATTTTTCCCGATCCGTTTATTACAGTATTAAAAAATCCCTCGCCGCCGATTATCTCATACCTCATATGTAACAACTCCTTTTCCACCTGTTTTT
>CAZBNY010000178.1:0-4138 GCA_964493235.1 uncultured Lachnospiraceae bacterium | reverse complement strand
GCGGATAATTATAAAAACTGCGAAAAAATATTAATGATCTTTTAGATGCTTTATATAGTAATGAAGATACAGGCAATTATGGTGTCGATGTACCTGTTTCAATAAATTCTCAAAAGTTAAAAATACATTTTAACACAGAGCACTTTCATAGACTAAAATAGACTTTCAAAATCTTAGAGGAAAAAATTCTGACTAAACAACAGGAGATGATATAATATGTCTTCATTTCTTGACCCATTCGATGCAAATGGTAACGGTAAGGCCGATACATATGATTATTTCGTGGAATATGTAATGGTCGATTATCTTGAAAAACAACGTGAGGCCGATAAAAAGAAGAAAAATTCATCAACACATAAAAAGAGTGTCCCTGTCTCTATTAATAACGATGAAGCGGTACACAAAGAGGATTATTTAAAATATGCCAGGGGTCTCATAGAAATCCCTCCTGATGGAGCTATGAAATCAGCCGAAGAAATTTATGAGATAATATCATCATACGCCGCTCAAAATGCAGAAAATCTTCGAACCGTTGCTGAAGGTAAAAAAATGTTAATTGAGATGGAAAAACGTTATCCTGATAACCCAGTTACTGTTTTTATGAAAGGGGCATTTTCTACATTTCAATATACTCTAAATAATCCCGAAGAAATTATTCACGCCTGTGATAAAGCGCTGGCAATTGAGGGAATTTCAAAGGAACATATTTTTTACATCCTTTATAGCGAATATTGGACTTTGTACGTGATGATGGCTCGTGCTCGCGATTATATGAGTGACGGAGGATATTACACTAGGTATGGTAATATTCCGGTCATTGACAGAGAATTTTCTGAAATATGTTTAAAAATAGCTGAACATAATATATCTCTCATAAAAAATAATGACTATATTAATGATAATTGGTATAACTATTTATTTTTCGAATCCTCGACTGCATTAATAACGGCATTAAAATATCTAAGACTGTTTTTATCAGAAGAAGAATATCCTAAATATAAAGAGTATTATGACAGAGTGCTAGAAGAAATGAGAGATAAAACAAAAAATGAGAGTTGCTATGAAAAAAATAAGATATTCAGAAATGAAGATGACTTTGACGAGATGGTATCCGAGAAAGAAAACAGATGGGATATTCAGCCGGAACCCGAACCGCTATTTGATATAAATGCTAAAAATATTATAATGTGTATTTTAAGCATAATATGTATAATGGGAATAATGTTGAAATTGACTTCTCCGTAATACAAGAGATTACCGGAACTATTCAAATATCATTTTTTATAGAGAAAAATTTGAGTTAAAAAAGGGCATTCAGTTAAAGAATGCCCTTAAATAATTTGCATATATACCAAGAATAAACATCTTTGGTATTAAAGCCCATATTAGATAAAAATTATAATCTTTTTTATCGTGAGTAAAAGCATTGCGTTTCATTTGAATATCGCCCCTCTGATTTTATAACAGTCCTAAACCAAATATAATAAAGATAGAAGCTGAAAATTGGGGCGTTCTTTTTCTCTATGTTTTTATAAATTACGTATAGACTTAAGTATCTCTATCGCTTGATCGTCAATATGCTCGCGGCTGATCGCTCTTGCCCTTGCCGCGTCGCGTCTCTCAAAGGCCTTTATAAGCTCTATATGATGCTGGTTAGGCACAGATACATCTGAAAGAAGCTTAAGATATGTGATTCTGTATCTGAATATCTGTATAGAAATATTGCTTATTATCTGGATAAGCTTATCATTTTTCGTAGCTTTAAAAATAATGTCATGGAACCTTGTGTCGGCCTCAAGCACGGCTTCTCTGTCGCCGTTGTCAAAGGCGTTGATAAAGTCCATGTTGGCCTTTTTAAGGCTGTTGATCTCCTGTTTTGTTATATTTTCTGCAGCAAGACCTGCGGCAAGCTCCTCAAGGACCTTTCTGATCTCCAGTACATCCTTTATGTCTTTCTCGCTCATCTCTTTGACCTGTGCGCCCTTCCTTGGAATAAGATCAACAAGATTTTCAATCTCAAGCATACGAAGCGCTTCTCTGATAGGTGTGCGGCTCACTCCAAGCTCCTCGGCAAGCTGATTTTCAAGAAGTCTTTCGCCCGGTCTGAAACGTCCGGTAAGTATTCCGTCCTTTAAAGTATTAAACACAACGTCCCTGAGAGGAAGATATTCGTTTTCAGTTATTTTTACTTTGTATTCAGCCATTTTGTTTCACTCCTAAGCATTATATATTTTAGTAAGAATTACATCTCTTATTTTAAATTCATTTTTTATTTTATCCGCTGCAGCGACGGCTTTTTTCTTATTATCAAATATGCCGTAAACCGTAGGGCCGCTGCCGCTCATCAAGGCACCGATGGCTCCGGCGTCGATCAGTCCTTTTTTTATATCTCCTATTACCGGACACATTGGGATAGACGCCTTTTCCAGAACATTTGAAAGTCCGGCGGCCACAGCCCTTATATCCTTGTTCATTATGGCATTTATCATAGAATCCGTATCAGGGTGATAGTCTATTTCAACATTGTCGAGCGCCTTATATACCGCCGTCGTTGACAGACTTGACGCAGGCTTTGCCAATACGACCCACGCCTCCGGACATGGACTTAGCTTTGTCAGCACTTCACCTTTGCCCTCTGCCAGCGCTGTACCTCTCAAAAGGCAGTAAGGAACATCGCTTCCAAGCTTAAGCGCTGTTTCCGCCATTTCCTTCCGGCTTATTTTCAGTCCGAAAAGTATATTCATTCCATAAAGTACAGCCGCGCAGTCGCTGCTTCCTCCGGCAAGGCCGGCAGCCACGGGTATGGCCTTATTAAGCTCTATGAATACGCCCTGCTCGATCCCGTACTTTGACCTGATAATATCCGCCGCCCTGTAGGCCAGATTACGGCTATCAAGCGGAAGCCATTCCAGATTGGATTTTAGCTTTATATACGGCTTATCTATTTTTTTAATATATACCCTGTCATATAGCTCGACAGTCTGCATTATCATTTTCAGCTCATGGTAGCCGTCATCCCTTATCCCCATTACATCAATGGTAAGGTTGATCTTAGCCCTGGCCTTCAAATTTATGTAGTTCATTATACCACCTTAGGATCAATTATAATAATAAATTATAATTATTTTGTATACAAAATACAATATTAACGATTAAAAAATTTTCTATCAATTATTTATAAAATTTGTTAATAAAGTATAAAACGGCAGGGATTTTACTCCTGCCGTCAAAGCCTTGTCTTACAACATTATATGATCATCTGATAATAAGCTCCGGAGCCTTTATGCTGACGTAGCTGTTTCTCTCAACGGAGCTTGTAATAAATGAGTTTCCGCCTATTACGGAATTCTCCCCTATTACCGTGTCCCCGCCAAGGACCGTTGTGTTAGAATAGATCGTCACATTATCCTCAACCGTAGGATGTCTCTTTACACCAAACAAAGACTGTCCCTTCCTTGGCGAGAGCGCGCCGAGCGTCACTCCCTGATATATTTTAACATTTTTGCCTATCTGTGTTGTTTCGCCAATTACTATACCGGTTCCGTGGTCTATGAAAAAATACTCCCCTATTTCGGCTCCCGGGTTAATATCTATACCGGTCTTGCCGTGGGCATATTCCGTCATCATTCTTGGTACAAACGGGACATTTCTTTTATACAGCTCGTGAGCGATTCTGTATACAAATATAGCGTAAAATCCCGGATATGATAAAACTATTTCCGATTTGCTGGAAGCAGCCGGATCTCCCTCATAGTTGGCCGTAACGTCCTTAAGCAGCATTTCCTGCAAATAAGGCAAAGTATTGATGAACTCGTCACATATACCGTCCAGCTCCTCAGGTTTAAATACCTTTTTAACGCATGTACACTTACTCAGCGAGAGGGCCAATTCAAGCTGAGTTTTGAGCTGATAGTAGATGCTGATCAATGTTTTCTCAACAAATTCAGAAGCGGTCATTCCTTTGAGAGAATTAACACCGAAATACGCAGGAAACAGTATTCTCTCTATTTCGTTGAGTATTTCTACTATCTCATTCCTGTCAGGGAGCTTCATTTCTCCGCAATAAATAGGCATATCCTTTTCACAGGAGTAATTAACAGCAATTCTTTTAACAGCGTTTTTGAATGTAGATTCTTTT
>CAZBNY010000177.1:0-4160 GCA_964493235.1 uncultured Lachnospiraceae bacterium | reverse complement strand
CGGAACACAGCTATTCGTTGACCGAGGACAAGGGCGGAAGTAAGCCGGTCGAGGACGAAAACGAACCCGAGAAATAGATAATCTCATAGACATGGACGAAAGCAATATATATTATGACGCTGTCATTTCGGCCTGCGAGAAGGGCTATATGATCGGAGTGGCCGAGGACATATTCGCTCACGACGGCTATCTCGCAAGGGGCATGGCGGCAAGGATCCTATGGAATATGGCCGGACAACCGGAGCCTATCGCGGTGGCGCCATTCCTTGACGTGACAAGCGACGAGTGGTACGCTGTTCCTGTAGCATGGGCCTATGAGCAGGGTATAGTTGTCGGCTATGACAGCGAGACCTTTGGACCGAATGATTACCTTACGATGGAGCAGTTCAATATAATGCTGGCGAAGTATAGGGGAGAGGTCGTACCTGAGTATATTGGTACATCCCTTATGCGACGAGAGGATATGTTGCGCAGACGATAAGTTGAAATTATAGTTTTCAACTTATAAGCTTTCGGCTTACAACCGTAAAAAGGCGGCGGAATTGACTTCCGCCGCCTTGTGTTTACTTTAATTAGCCGTAACCTGACCATTAAAAATTTCTAAAGGAACTTTTAATGGTAAACACCGACACCAAGTTGAAATCGCAGATTTCAACTTATTTTTACGCTTCTCCGTTTTCTACGTCCTCAGCGTGCATACCCTTGATGATGTATGCAAGTGTCTTGAGGTCGCCGCACATGATGTCCTCTTTGCAGTACTGAAGCATATCGCCGCTTACGTCGTCGATAGGTCTAACGATACCCTGACGGTTTACCCAAATTGTTCTGTATCCAAGCTCGTTACCGGGGATAACGTCATACTTGAATCCGAAGCCAGCGTGCATCATTTCGTCAACTGTAAGGCCAAGCTTCTTCTGTGAAAGAAGGAATCCGTTGTGCTGAGGTTTGTAGCATCCGGCGTCCTCAGCTGTGATGATGTCGTCAACCTCGATACCAGCGTTGCCAAGAGTAGCTCTGATGATGTCGTTGTCTGTGTTTGTGAGCATTACGCACTTTGTGTACTTTCTGAGCTCTTTGATAGCATCAACTGTGTCGGGGAATGCTCTCCAGTGTGCCATTGACTCTGAGAACTCTGTGCAGTCCTCGTCTGTGAAGTCAAAACCAAAATCGTTGCAAGTGATAGCAAGTGTGTCCTTTAAGACCTGACGATAAGGTCTATATGTCTTGATGTAGTCGAACTGAAGAACTTCCCATCTCTGCTGAACCTGGTAGGGTGTAGCTGTTGTGATGCCTTTCTTCTCAAGGAATTTTGCGAAGAAGTCCTGAATTTCACCTTCCCAGTCGATAAGTGTGCCGTAAACGTCGAATGTGATTGCCTTGGGTACTAATCTTGCCATTGTGAATACACTCCTTTAAAATAATATAATGTTGGTTAAAAAATAATTCACGTATGAATTATCAAATTCCATTGAACTTACCTTTAATAAACATTATAATTATATTTATTCAGAAGTAAAGAGCCATTTTTTAATGTTTATCATGTCGAACACGCATGGATAAATGTCATAAAACGGTATTTTTGGAGGATAAACATGGATTATTCATTTACGAAGGTATTTGTCGAAATAGCGGAGCAGAGCAATATAACCAAGGCGGCGGAAAATTTGGGTTATACCCAGAGCGGCCTCAGCCATACGTTAAACAGGGCGGAGGACGAGCTTGGCTTTAAGCTCTTTTACAGAGCGAAAAGCGGGGTAACGCTGACTCCAGAGGGGGAGCTACTGCTGCCGGTCGCCAAGGAATTGGAGCTGGACATGGAAAAGCTCTACGAAACGATCTCGTCGATACAGGGTATCACCAAGGGACACCTTACGATAGGCACGTTCCAGAGCATATCAATACACGTGCTTTCGCCTGTGCTGAAAGCCTTCGAGCAGGACTATCCGCAGATAAAAATAGACCTGAAGGAGGGCACCATACAGGAGATACACGACTGGATAATGGACCACACCGTTGATTTGGGACTTACCAGCATACATGAGAAGGACGAGTTCGAGTCCATACCGCTGTATGACGACCCGATGATGGCGGTCGTTCCGGCGGACTATGACCTGAACGGCAGGGATTACATGGACGTGAGGGAGTTCGAGGACCAGCCTTTTATAATGGCGTCAATGGAGAAGGAAAACGACAGGGACGTGGACAAGGTCATCAAAAAAAGCGGTATCAACGTAAACATAAAATTCACGTCCAAGGACGACACCGCCATAATGAGCATGGTGGAGTACGGTCTTGGGGTCAGCATAATACCGGAGCTTTATACGTTCAGGCATTTCCAGAACATACAGGTTGTCCCGCTGAATCCGCCGTTCAAGCGGGTGCTTGGAATAGGGTTATACTCGCTCTCCAAGGCGTCACCGGCGACGCTGAAATTCATAGAGTACGCCAAGGACCTATTTACCGAGAAATATGGGTTCAAATAAAAGCAAAAGCCGCGTCCGGAATTAGCCGGCGCGGCTTTTAGCTTTATACTGTTTTTGGTATCAGTATCTGGACTTCATAAACGCATCTGGAATATTCGTGAATGTTGTCCTCATATTCGTTGGCGAGAACGAGAGTCGGCTTCTGTTTTCCCTCGAAGAAAAGCTTGGCGAAATAAGGGTTCCACCCGTCGGAAAGTATTCTCGCCTTGAAGCAGAGATAATCTCCCTCGGGTATCTTAATAATATTCTCGGACTCAAATCCCGGGTCATGCTTGATGAACATACCCAGGTACAGCGGCTTAAGCTCGCTGTTCATCAGTCCGTCATAGTCAAGAATGTAGGAAAACTGACGTACATAGGCCAGATCCCTGTATTTGGGACTGTTCTTAATGGCGTGGAGCCTGATATGGAACTCTTGCTTAGGCTCGTTTTCCAGACATTTGGCAACGATCATATATCTCTCGTCGATATGAAGGCTGTAGCAGTTGGAATCAAACTTGTCCTTATCGACATAGGTGAAATAATTTTTGTACCACTCTATACTGTCTATTATATCCTCTATCTTGCTGATCTCCTCCAAAAAGGCCTCCTTGCGCTTGTCAAGGGTGTTGACCAGCAGAGGAATATCGTTGTTTATCAATATTTCCTTGATTTCCTCCAAATTCAGTCCAAACTTTTGAAGATATTTTATTCTATCAATGAAATGCAGCTGATCTACAGAATAATATCTGTAGCCGGTTGTAGGATTGACATATGCAGGACTTATCAGACCAATGTTGCTGTAGTATCTCAAGGTTTGAACCGAGACCCCCATTATTTTAGCTACTTTTCCAATTGGATATAGATCTTCCATTAAAGCATCACTCCTACCGTTAATTATTTTTACGACTGACTTTTTCTCGTCAGATCGTGAAGCACTCGATGTTTTTGGCATCGGCGTACTGTACTAAATGATCTGCCGAGCTTTTTAAAATGGCATCCATGTCGGCATTAGGAGAGAAATTATATAATATTGTAATGATCCTCTTTGTCTCAAGGCTGATCATTGCCTTTGTGGAATCGCTTGTAGGACTGCCGAAGGGGCCTTCGTCGTCGCAGAGAACGGGCAGGTTGGCTATATTTATCATGTCCTTGCCGATACCCTTGTAGCTCTCCTCGTCCTGAGCGTGACAGAGCCTTATCTCGCCCTTTACCTTGTCCAGGTCGTATGAGCCTACCGAAAAGCCGGTCTCAAGTGAGATAAGATTGTTTACGTCCACAACTGTATTTATCTTATAAAGTCCCTTGCCCTGTTTTATCCTTCTGTAAAGAGCCTCCGACGAGACTCTGTACCTGCCGGGGTCCTTGCCGAGGGCCTTATAGGCTTTTCTGGAATAGCTGATGTTCTCGATCTCGGTAACAGGTGTCTGTTCCATCTGCTTTATGAGGGCGGGAGCCACTTCGCCGTCGATTTTTTTCCACAGGTCATCGTTTCTTTCCTTTACCTCCACATCATAGACAATGCAGCCAAGCTGTATGTCGGGATACAGGCTTTTAAGCGCAGCATCAATAGATACCATTTCTTTATTTACCTCCAATAACTAATTTTACATCTATTATAACAAAAAAGTGTCCAAATTTACAATAGCTTATTTTTCTTAAAGAAAAAAACATGGATTAATTTGTAAAAGAATTAAA
>CAZBNY010000176.1:0-4202 GCA_964493235.1 uncultured Lachnospiraceae bacterium | reverse complement strand
CATGGGCGGCATGCTGGTCTATTATGAACATACTTCCGCCCTGCTCTATTATCCAGTAGGTGCCAAATATCTGCCCTATTATCCTGTAGTTGTCAAAGAAAGGCTTCTCCGCCGAAAACTCCTCCGGCTTGGGGACCTCTATCTTCTCTTTTTCCGGCCTATCCTCGGCCGTTTCCCTCTTAAGCTCCTTTGCAGCGGCTTTGACCTCCGTGACCGGCTTGGGCGGTATTATCTCAGTGTTCGCAGACTTCTTGTACTCAACGCTTACGTCGCTTACGCCAGTCGGCTTTATGCCCTTCAGGAGCATTTCCGCTATCCGTCTGTCGTTGTCGGAAACAGTCCTGTCAAACCTTACGATCCCGGCCGCCTGCTCTCTCATGGGCAACGGCTCAGGCGCTTCCTTTACCCGGTTTTCGCTCGGTCTTTGGCCTATTTCCTGCTGTACTCCCTTTTCCACGGTCTCATTGATGTATTCCCTGACCGAGGCCGAGGGCCTGCTTTCCCAGTCTCCGCCCCTTATCAGTACCTTGTCGCTGAAAGTGTTTACTATGCTGTCATATATAAATTTATAAACGGCCTGCTCGTCCCTGAAACGCACCTCAAGCTTGGCTGGGTGTACATTTACGTCAACCATTGTCGGCTCCACCCTCATAGAAAGCACGTATACAGGGAACTTGCCTATCATAAGCCTTGTTTTATAGGCCTCCTCGGCCGCCGCGGAGACAACTGCGTTCCTTATGTACCTGCCGTTTATAAACAGGTTCTCACAGCTCCTGTTGGCTCTGGAAAGCTCGGGTCTGCCTATCAGTCCCGTAAGCCCCATTTCCCCGTCCTCGGCGTTTATTTCCAGCATTTTGAAGGCTGTATCCTTGCCGTAGACGTGGTAAACAGCCGTTTTCAGGTCATTGTTTCCCGAGGTATGTATGACTGTCGTCCCGTTATTTATGTATTTGAAGGAGACCTCTGGGTGTCCGAGGACGAACCTCATCACGACGTCGGTTATATGCCCCGCCTCAGCCGAAGGCTTTTTGAGAAACTTTCTTCTCGCCGGAACATTATAGAATATGTCCTCTATTGTTATCGACGTCCCTGAGGCGGCTCCCTCCTGACGTATGTACTCGAGTATTCCGCCGTTTATCCTTATCCTTGTTCCGGCTTCGGCCGTCCTTGTCTTGGTTACCATCTCGGCCTTTGATACAGCCGCTATCGAGGCTAACGCCTCTCCCCTGAACCCCAGTGAAAACACGCTTTCCAAATCCTCCGCCGAACGTATCTTGCTTGTGGCGTGTCTCAAAAACGCCGTCTTTACGTCCTCCTCGGGTATGCCGCAGCCGTTGTCGGCTACACGTATAAAGGTCGTTCCTCCGTCCCTTATTTCCACCGTAACGGCGGTCGCACCTGCGTCAATGGCGTTTTCCACAAGCTCCTTAACGACAGAGCCGGGCCTTTCCACGACCTCTCCGGCGGCTATCTTGTTTATTGTGCTGTTGTCCAAAAGCCTAATTTTGTTCAAATCGGTCACATTCCTTTGATTTTATTCTGCAAGTCAAAAAGAGTCTGCAGCGCCTGTATCGGCGTCAGGCTCATTACGTCTATTTTGCTTATCTCGTCGGCAAGCTGTGTCTCCTGCATATTGAACATATCCATCTGCACCGCTGTTTCCTCGGCGGCCTCCTTTGCCTCGTCGGCGAGCTTTCTTGTCTTTTTGGCTATGTCGGCGGCGTTCAGCTTCTTGAGTATGGAATTCGCCCTTTTTATGACCTTGTTGGGCAGTCCGGCCAGCCTTGCAACCTGCACGCCGTAGCTATGGTCGGCTCCGCCTCGCTTTATTTTTCTGAGGAAGATTATGTCCTCGTCTTCCTCCTTGACCGTTATGCAGTAGTTCTTCACCCCCGGCAGCTTGCCCTCCAGCTCCGTCAGCTCGTGATAATGAGTGGCGAAAAGGGTCTTTGCCCCGAGCTGCTTTTTGTCGGCTATATACTCCAAAACGGCCCATGCTATGGAAAGTCCGTCAAAGGTGCTCGTTCCCCTGCCTATCTCGTCAAGTATCAGCAGACTTTTGGCCGTGGCATTATTGAGTATATTGGCGACCTCCGTCATCTCCACCATGAAGGTGCTCTGTCCCGAGGCTAAGTCGTCCGATGCCCCTACCCTTGTGAATATCCTGTCGCATACGCCTATAACGGCCTCTGAGGCCGGCACAAAGGAGCCTGTCTGCGCCAGCAGCGTTATTATTGCCGTCTGTCTCATATATGTGGATTTTCCCGCCATATTGGGACCTGTTATGATGAGCAGTCGGTTGTTGTCGCTGTCCAGATATACGTCGTTGGCTATAAACGCCTCATCGGACATTTTCTCGACCGAGGGGTGACGTCCGTCCTTGATGTCTATGACATTGCCGTCGTTTACCGTCGGCTTTATGTACCCTTCGGCCCGTGCAGTCTCCGCCAGCGAGAGAAGGGCGTCCGTGACGGCGACCACGTAGGCCGTGTACTGTATTCTGTTCACCTGCGAGGCCACCTTGTCCCTTACCTCGCAGAAGGTATTGTATTCCAGCTCAACCAGCCTTTCCTCGGAGCCGAGTATCAGCTGTGCCAGATTTTCCAGCTCCTCGGTCGTATATCTCTCGGTGTTGGCCAGTGTCTGCTTCCTTACGTATTTCTCAGGCACCTGATTGATATATGACTTTGAAACCTCTATGTAATAGCCAAAGACCCTGTTGTAATTGATTCTAAGGGTCTTTATGCCCGTTTCTTCCTTTTCCTTTTTCTCAAGCTCCTTTATCCATTTGGAGCCCTTGCTCTTTGCCTCAATGAGCATATCGGCCTCGGAGGAATACCCCTTGCGTATCATTCCGCCCTCCCTTACGGAAAACGGCGGGTCGTCCACGATGGCCTTGTTTATCAGGCCGAATATGTCCTCCAGCGCGTCAAGCTCCCTGTGTATTTCCTTAAGATAGTCGCTTTTCACCCCGTTAAGGATCTCCTTGAGCCTTGGAAGGTTCTCTATGGACGTCTTAAGGTTCACAAGCTCCCTCGCGTTGGCGGTCTTGTAGACGATGCGGCTCATTATCCTCTCAAAGTCGTGCATGGTGGAAAGCACTTCCTTTATCTCCTCGGCTCGGAAAAAGTCCTCCACCAGCTCCTCAACAGCGTCCAGCCTCTTGTTTATGTCCGGTGCCGTTATGAGCGGCTGCTCCACCCATTTTCTCAGAAGCCTTGCCCCCATTGCCGTCCTTGTCCTGTCTATTACCCACAGCAGGGAGCCTTTGCGGTTTTTCTCCCTCATGGTCTCGGTCAGCTCAAGGTTGCGCCTTGTGTTGGCGTCAAGCAGCATGAAGTCGTTTGTCGAATATATTCTTATCTTGCTTATATGCTCAAGATCATTTTTCTGTGTCTCATAAAGATAGTCCAGCAGTCCCCCGCTGGCGCATACCGAAAATACCTTTTCATTGAGTCCCAGTCCGTCTATGCTCATCACATTGAAATGCCTGAGTATCGTTTTCACGGCGTTTCTGTAGCTGAAACGGCTGTCCTCGGCCGATGTGAGCTTTATATTAAGTCCCTTCGCCAGCCTTTGGGCACATTCGGTTGACATAAAGCTCTCATTGACTATCATCTCGGCCGGATTGAATCTCGCCGCCTCATCATAGAGCTTTTCCTCAGCGTTGGCGGATACAAATTCCGCCGTCTGGAACTCCCCTGTCGTGACGTCGCATACGGCAATGGCATATCCCTTGGAATCGCCGTATATCGACATAATATAGTTGTTTTTGTTCTCGTCAAGCACATCGTTGTCTATGACGGTGCCCGGCGTGACAATGCGTATAACGTCTCTTTTTACTATGCCCTTGGCAGCCTTGGGGTCCTCCACCTGCTCGCAGATAGCCACCTTATAGCCGTTTTGGACAAGCTTATCTATATATCCGTCGGCAGAATGGAAAGGGACGCCGCACATGGGCGCCCTCTCTTTCTGTCCCCAATCCTTTCCGGTCAGGGTCAGGCCCAATTCTCTTGAGCCTATCACAGCATCCTCAAAAAACAGTTCATAAAAGTCGCCTAATCGAAAAAACAGCAGACAATGCCTGTATTTATTTTTTATCTCAAAATATTGTTCCATCATCGGTGTTACCTTTGCCATTTTTATCTCCTCTTAAACGTCTTTTGTCCAAAACTTATCCTTCTATGTGTAATCAAATCTTT
>CAZBNY010000175.1:0-4219 GCA_964493235.1 uncultured Lachnospiraceae bacterium | reverse complement strand
GTAGAGAAGGTCCTTTGATTCTTGCTTTTAAGAAAGAATATAAAAGACTTTCAAACTTTTTGAAAAAAGTTTGACAAAAACTTTATAGGGAAACTTCGTTTTCCATGTTGGAAATAAATTAGGTTGTCATAAATTTGAATATATGCGACCCGAAAAATGAAATTTTTCGGTATAAAGAGTTCTTTGCTTCTTTCTTTTAAGAAAGAAGGGAGAAGGGAAAAGAAAAAAACGGAGGTATTTATGGAATTAAAACAACTTGAATTTTTCATAGCGGCAAGCGAATGCGGCAGTCTGAGCAAGGCCGCCGAAAAGCTTTATACCTCGCAGCCGAATGTCAGTAAGGTTATAAGAATGCTGGAAAACGAGCTGGGCAGTCAGCTCTTTGAGCGCACCAGCAGGGGACTGAGGCTCACTCCCTATGGAAAATCGATATATGAGTACGCCCTCAATGTGGTCAAAAATACTAACCTGATAAAAAATTCCGACGGCAAACGCAGCCGCGATACATTCTATATATCCACCTATCAGAGCAATATTATCGCGAAACTCCTTACAAGGCTGTATAAAAATAACAGCAATATGAGCATAGAGCATCGTCAGGGCACCGCAGAAGAGATAATAAATAACGTCGAGCAGGGCATATCCGAGATAGGTATACTCTACGTTTCCCAGAAGCACCTGACGGCTTTCCAGAACATAATCGGCAGAAATGGCCTTGACTTCGTAAAGCTGGCAAAACTCAGGGCCTGCATATACGCTGGGCCTAACTGCCCCATATTCGATAGGGACTGGATCACCTTTGACGAACTTGCTGACCTGAGGTATATCAGGGGCCTGGGCGACTTCTTCTCCATTGACGACGGTCTGGAGCAGGTCAGCATTGGCCTTGTCAAAAGCGATGTGCTGAATCCGGCAGTGTTTACCAACAGCGAGCATCTGGCTACCCACCTTTTGCTGGAGACGGAGCTGGTCGAGATAGGTCTTGACCTGAATTTTCCCAACTATAATCAGTATTCGCTCAAAAATGTCTATATCGAGGGCGACGAGGCCTATCTCACCCTTGGCTACGTGACAGAGAACGGACATACCCTAACAAAATACGCCGATGAACTGATAAGGTCCTTGCAGGATATACTTGAGCCATAACAAATCGTTATAGCTTTTTGTGTACAAACCGATAATTGTTTACAGAATAAATCCCGTTTATAATGTTAGTAAATTAAAACCTGCTAAAACAAAAAAGGAATACTAATGTTGTATAAGGGAGGAAATCAAGATGGAAAAAACAACCGTAACTTTACAGGACGTGCTTGAGGCTAAGGAAAGGATAAAGCCGTATATCGTGCGCACACCGCTTCTCAGGGAAAAGACGATGGACGAGCTTCTTGGCTGCGAGGTGTATTTTAAGCCTGAAATGCTTCAGGTGACAGGAGCCTTCAAGATGAGGGGAGCTGTCAATAAAATATTCTCGCTGACCGATGAGGAACGCGCCAAGGGCATCATTTGCAGCTCGTCAGGAAACCACGGCAAAGCCTGCGCTCTTGCCGGAAAAATGACCGGCACAAGGATAATCGTAGTGCTTCCGGACGACGCCCCTAAGGCTAAGATCGACGGTATAACAAAGCTCGGCGGCGAGGTAATACTTGGCCCCCGTGTTTACGCACCCAGATGGGAAATGGTTCGCGAAGAGGTAGCTAAGCACGGATATACGATAGCTCACGGCTATGAGGACTATGATGTAATGGCCGGACAGGGAACACTCGGTCTTGAGATACTTGAGGACCTTCCGTATATCGACACAGTATTTGTTCCCATTGGCGGAGGCGGACTTATCGCCGGTGTAGCCACAGCGATCAAATCGATCAATCCAAAAGTAAGAATAATCGGAGTACAGGCAAAGGCCAGCGACGCCTATGTGCAGAGCCGTAAGGCCGGTGAGCCGGTAGAGGTACCCTGCTTCCCCAGCCTTGCCGACGGACTTACATGCCGTAGACCCGGCGACAACCCGTACCCCATCATTGATAAATACGTAGACGAAATAGTATCCGTTACCGAGGAATCCATCGCCAAAGCGGTCGTAATGGTTGCCGAGGAGGCAAAGCTTGTTGCTGAGCCTTCCTCATGCGTTGGCATCGCCGCTATTCTTGACGGAGAGGTAAAGGTTCGCCCCGATGAAAAATGCGCCTTTATCCTCACATCGGGCAACTGGGACATAGACCTTATCGGAAAGCTGCTTAAGGGTGAACACGTGGACGGAATGCTTTAAAAAGCTGAAAGGAAGGAACATATTATGAAAAAAGCCATAACCTTTGGAGGAATAACGGCCGAGGTTGGAGCGAAAGCGAGTGGCTTCGCCACATCGGGCGACGTCAGCCTGCCTGTGACCGTCATTAACGGTGCCGGAGAGGGAAAAACGCTCCTGCTTACGGCGGGCATACACGGCGGGGAATATCCGGCCATAGAGACCGCTATGGAACTGGCGAGAGAGCTTGATCCCGGTAAGCTTAACGGACAGGTCGTTGTGATAAGTCCCGTAAATACCGAGGCATTTTATAAAGGCCGCGCCAGAGTTATCCCTACCGACGGCAAAAATCTCAACAGGCTTTTTCCGGGGGATAATAACGGCACGATAGGCGACAGGATAGCCTATTTCATAACACATGAGTTTCAGGATAAGGCCGATTTCTATATAGATATGCACGGCGGGGATATTCCGATACTCCTTCCGCCCTATGTGTATTTCCCGGGCGTCGGCGATAATAAGGAGGCGTTGGCCTTTGCCGAGGAGGCGTCCAAATATGTTCTTTCCGCAGTATACAGAGTGAAGTCCTCAGCGACCACAGGAGCCTATAATTCCTGCGCCGTAAGGGGAGTACCGTCCCTGCTTATCGAGCTTGGCTCGGCCGGAAGATGGAGCAGGGAGGAGGTAGACGCCTATAAAAGGGACATTCTGAACATAATGAGGTTCCTCAAAATAATAGACGGCATACCCGAGAGACCCGAAAAGGAGCCGACACTTATAACAAGGTCAGTCTATGACGAGGCCGATATGGCAGGCTGCTGGTATCCTTTGGCCGAGGTTGGCGAAAGCGTAAAAAAGGGAGACAGGATAGGCTATATAACAGATCTGTTCGGCAACGTGTTGAAGGAATATTACGCCCAGTTCGACGCCGAGATAATATACAGGACAGTGACCCTCGGCGTTGATAAAGGAGACTCTATTATTACATACGGAGGTAAATAACTATGGACACATTATTATTGAATAAAAGTGAAGTAGGAAGTCTCATCGACCTTGATAAGGTGCAGGAGGCTGTAGAAAACGGCTATAGGTCCTTCAACAGCGGACTTGTTGTTCAGCCGGACTTTATGACTATCGTTCAGCCGGGCACCCATACAGGTTTTGACTTCAAGGGCGGTCTTGACATGGGCGGCGGATATATCACTATAAAGTCGTCGTCAGGCGGTTATCCCGACAACCCTAAGATTGGCCTTCCTACCGGAATGAACACGGTATTTCTGTTTGACGCCAACACGAGCGCTCTCAAATGCGTAATGGACGGCACATGGATAACGGGCTGCCGTACAGCTGCCGCCGGAGCCATTTCGGTAAAATACCTTGCCAGAAAGGACGCCAGCAAATACGCCGTTATCGGCGCCGGAAACCAGGGAAGAAGACAACTCAGGGCGATAGCCAGGGTGCGTAAGCTGACAGACATATATGTATGGGGATATTCCGACGAGGAGATAAACTCTTATATCAGCGATATGTCTAAGGAGATCGAGGCAAACTATCACCCCTGCGAGAGCGTTGAAGAGGCCGTAAGGAACGCTGACATTGTCGTAACGACGACCATCGGACGCAGAGGCCCCATCGTTAAGAAGGAATGGATAAAGCCGGGTACACATATCGCCGCCATAGGAGCCGATATGCCCGATAAGCAGGAGCTTTGCGCCGACATATTCACGGTCGCCAAGGTAGTGAACGATTCAGTCAACGCCGCATCAAAAAACGGCGAGACACACCACGCCCTCGAGGAGGGATATATCACCAAAGAAAAGATACACGCCGAGATAGGCGAGATAATTCTCGGCAAAAAGCCCGGTCGTGAAAATGACGAAGAGATAACGCTTTTTGACACGGTCGGTATGGCTATTCAGGACAACGTAATGGCCGCCGAGATCTATAGAAACGCCCTTGATAAGGGCCTTGGAAGTA
>CAZBNY010000174.1:0-4227 GCA_964493235.1 uncultured Lachnospiraceae bacterium | reverse complement strand
GTCTATATCGAAGTGTATATCGACCTCTAACGGAATGGAAACGTCCTTGTCGGCAAAGGCGATGGCACTTACTCCTGTCCCTGTGTTATAGGCTCCTCGGAAAACAAATTCAGAAGGTCGTTGTCCCGGTCATACGAAATGCGGGGATATGGAGCAAGCGCCTAAATGGTAATGCTCTTTCTGTCCGCAAGCGGGTGATCGATACTCAAAAACACATAGGGTTTTTCGCGATATATCAGGTTGAGCTTTGGACCCTGCTCCCTGATAAAGCTTTCGACCTGCCTTTTGACGTCGGGATTGAGAGCCGGTATGCCTGTTTCGCTCTTTTTCTTGGTTAAGGCATAAAATATATTCGTTGTGGTCGTTTCCTTGAGATGAACATAGTAACGGTCGGAGCCGAATTTCTGTATAGTACGCGGAAAAGCGTCATTAACAAAGGCAGTGCCGGGACGGTACCGTAAAGGTGAATGACTTGTCATTATCAGAAAATTCCTCATACATCTTTTTTCGCAGTCAACCGTTTTTTGGCGCAGGAAAGAAGGCTTCTTGCGTCGGGAGTAATGGCAGTTCCACGGCTGGTGCGTTTAAAAATCGTGATATTCAGCTCCTCCTTCAGGTCGTGGATAAGAGTGCTGATAATCGGCCGGGTCGTATAAAGCTTCTTTGAAGTCTCTCTGAAAGAGCCTGCCTGAGATACGGCCAATACATATTTCAATTGCTGTAGGTCCTATTACCGGCTGCTTTTCCCGGTTATTTTATATGGTTATTATACATAAAAATTTAAAATAAAAAAGGGAAATCCCTTTGAGATTAAAAGGATTTCCCATTATTATCATTTCGCGAGCATCATTCTGTCGTTGGCGAATTCCTCTCCGCTGACCTCGGTAAACTTCCTCAAAAGGTCATCGACTGTGAGGTGCTGCTTTTCCTCACCGGAGACATCGTATATTATTTTGCCGTCGTTCATCATTATAAGTCTGTTGCCGATGGCGATAGCGTCCTTCATGTTATGAGTTACCATAATAGAGGTGAGATGCCCCTCGTTGACAAGCTCATCTGTAAGCTCCAGAACCTTAGCGGCCGTCTTGGGATCAAGAGCCGCCGTATGCTCGTCAAGGAGCAGAAGCTTCGGCTTTTTGAGAATAGCCATAAGCAGTGTCAGCGCCTGACGCTGTCCGCCCGAGAGCAGACCGACCTTGCTTGTCATTCTGTCCTCAAGACCGAGACCCAGTCTTTTAAGCTGCTCCCTGTAGTTGTCCCTCTCACTGGCTTTTATTCCCCAGCTGAGACCTCTATGCTCGCCCCTTCTTAAGGCGAGGGCCAGGTTTTCCTGTATTTCCATGCCGGCGGCGGTGCCCATCATGGGGTCCTGGAATACTCGGCCGATATATTTGGCCCTTTTGAACTCCGGGTCCCTTGATATATTGATACCGTCGATCTCGATCCTTCCGCAGTCAATTGGGTATACGCCGGCTATCATGTTGAGCATGGTGCTTTTTCCGGCGCCGTTACCTCCGATTACGGTAACGAAGTCGCCCTCATTGAGATGGAGATTTATGCCGTTGAGAGCTTTTTTCTCATTTATTGTACCCTTATTGAAGGTCTTTTTCACGTTTTTAATATCAAGCATCACCATCGTCTCCTTCCGTATAAGCGTTTTTGACCGCGATCTTCTTTGAGATTATAGGAATAGCAAGGGCAATGGCAACGATTATGGCCGAGATCAGCTTCATGTCGTTGGCGTCGAGACCGAGACGAAGAACGATAGCTCTGATTATGAAATAAATTACCGCGCCGATAGCGGCCGAGATCAGCTTAACGGCGAAGTTGTTAAATCTTCTGAATAATACCTCACCGATGATTATGGCGGCGAGGGCGATAACGATGGCACCCTGTCCCATACCAATGTCAGCGTATTTCTGCATCTGCGCCACAAAGGCTCCCGAAAGGGCCACAAGTCCGTTGGAAAGCATAAGCGCGAGCAGTTTTGTTCTGTTTGTGTTAACGCCCAGGGCCCTTATCATGGCCTCATTGTTTCCGGTAGCTCTAAGAGCGCTGCCGATCTCGGTTCCGAAGAACCAGTACATTATTATTACAAGTATAATAACAACTACTATTCCGACTATGAGAGAAGCCTGAGACTGGGTGAGGCCGAGCTTCTGTATGAAGGGAGAGGCCGTTGTGAGGACCGTATTTCCCGAGCGGCCAACAAATCTGCTTATGATCGTTTCCACATTCAGCAGAGGGACATTGCTTCTGCCGCCCTGGATCCTCAGGTTTATGGACCAAAGAGAGATCTGCGTAAGTATGCCGGCAAGTATGGCCGGAATGTCAAACACCGTATGAAGTATGCCGGTAACGGCTCCGGCAAGGAGTCCGGCTCCGACAGCGATTATTGTCGCCAGTACGGGGTTTACCCCGTTTAAAATAAGTATAGCGCAGGTACAGCCGCCAAGGGCGAAGCTTCCGTCAACCGTAAGGTCGGCTATATCAAGCAGCTTGTATGTTACGTATACGCCAAGAGCCATTATGCCCCACAATATGCCCTGTCCTGTAGCGCCGAGCAAAGACGTTAGTAAAGCATTCATATTTTTTACCTACTTTCTGAACCTTTATATTTCTTATGAGGCAGGCGGTTCCGCCTCCTGTTTTTTCCGCCGCGCGCAAGGCACTGTAAGACTTTGCACCGCCTTGCCTGCGGCGGTATTTTAAATATACAAAAGGCTGAGCCGTCATATTGACGACTCAGCTTGAAAATATCGCAATAATCGATCTATTACTGAACAACAGATAAGTCAATGCCGAGTATAGCTGCTGTTTCCTCATTTACAGAAAGCTCGCATTTTTCGGCCGGAAGATATCCGATAGGCATTTCAGCGGGATCAGCGCCGTTTACAAGAATGTCAACAGCCATTTCGCCTGCAAGGTAGCCAAGCTGATAGTAGTCGATGCCGTATGTAGCAAGTCCGCCTTCGCCAACCATTCCGCTTTCGCCGCAGATAGTGGGAAGACCGTTGTCATTAGCTACCATAGCAACTGTTGCCATACCGTTAGCGATAGTGTTGTCTGTAGGAGCGTAGATAACGTCAACCTTTCCAACCATTGATTCTACAACTGTCTGAATCTCGTTTGAGCTTGCAACTGTGAAGTCAATAGCCTCAAGGCCGTTTTCCTCACAAGCTGCCCTTGCCATTTCGGCCTGAATAGCTGAGTTGGACTCTGCCGAGCAGTAGAGGATACCTACTTTTTTCGCGTCGGGAATGAGCTGAGTAAGGAGCTCGATCTGTTCAGCTACGGGAGTAAGGTCTGATGTACCTGTTACATTTCCTCCAGGTGCGTCGTTAGATGCGACAAGTCCGCTTTCAGCGGGGTCCGTTACGGCTGAAAGAACAATAGGAATGTCCTTTGTAAGACCGGCGACAGCCTGAGCTGCGGGTGTAGCGATAGCGTAGATAAGGTCGTTGCCGTCGTTTACAAGCTTTTCAGCGATAGTCTGGCATGTAGACTGGTCGCCCGACGCATTCTGCTGGTCAACAACATAGTTGATGCCGGAATCGTCAAGAGCGTCGATGAAACCTTTATTGGCATTATCAAGAGCGTTATGCTGTGTGAGCTGGAGAACACCGATTTTATACACGGTTTCAGCTGTGGTTTCTTCCTCTGCCTCGCTGTCGTCAGTTGCGGAGCTGCCGCTTGATGAGCTTCCGCAGGCTGTAAGCGCGAGAGCGGCTGTAATAGCGATAGCCGCCTTTAAAAATTTCTTCATAAATAAATTCCCCCTAATAGATTATTAAGCCGATAACCCAATCGGCTATTATTAATTATACAACCAGACTTTAAAACTTTCAATCGCTAAATTAAACTTTAACCGGGAAATTTCTGCAAAAATTCAAGGCCCGTTTTTGGCATAAGTGCATAAATTGGATAAAAAACCGATTTATTTCAGAAAATTGTTAGAAAATATCGAACTCTGGATCGGCTGCTGTCCTAAACCGCCATGATGGGACCTTATAGTGCGGCAGAGCCTATGCCCTTTCTATAACCATTGGGTTGTCCGCTATATCCTCGGCCGAGGCGAGATACAGCTCGTCAGTGAACCGCACACAGAAGCTTCCGGGGAGGTGTTTGCCAAAAATTCAAAAAACCGTCCTCGTCCGGCAGGTAAACCATAGCGGCCGAGCCGCCCACCGCCAGCTGCGCGTTGGTGACAAAATTGATAGTTACCGA
>CAZBNY010000173.1:0-4276 GCA_964493235.1 uncultured Lachnospiraceae bacterium | reverse complement strand
CGTTGAATTCTTAAAGCATATGAATTCGGTCGTGAAGGGCGCTTATCCCGGAGTTCTGACCTTTGCCGAGGAATCTACCGAATGGGAAGGTGTAACAAGGGGCGTTGACAAAAACGGCCTTGGCTTTACCTTCAAATGGAACATGGGCTGGATGAACGACTTCCTCAAATATATGAAGCTTGATCCGATCTACAGGAGCTATCACCACAATGACCTGACCTTCGGAATAACATACGCCTACTCGGAAAACTTCGTGCTTGTGCTTTCGCATGACGAGGTCGTGCATATGAAGGGCTCCATGATAGGGAAAATGCCCGGCGATGAATGGCAGAAGTTTGCCAATCTGAGGGCGGCATACGGATTCATGTATATGTATCCCGGCAAAAAGCTGCTTTTCATGGGCAACGATATAGGACAGTACGCCGAGTGGAACGAGGAAAAGAGTATTGACTGGCATGTTCTGAAAAATGACAGGAACGCCGAATTAAATATGTATTTGCAGGATCTGTTCAAGCTCTATAAAAAGGAGCCGGCGCTTTGGGAGAGAGACACGTATCCCGAGGGGTTTGAGTGGATAGAGTGCGACGATTCATCGAACAGCTTTTTGGCCTTCACAAGATACGGAGTTAATAAAGAGGAGCTCATGGTGGCCGTATGCAACTTTACGCCGAGGACCGTGAACGGATTTGAGGTAGGCGTTCCGTATGAGGGCTATTATAAAGAGGTACTTAACAGCGATGATGAAAAATACGGCGGAAGCGGCGTAGTGAACAAAAAAGCCGTTAAGAGCAAAAAAGAACCATGCAACAGGTGTGAGTACAAGATCACTATAAATCTGGCCCCTCTTTCAACAGCTATTTTCACGCTTACGCCAAATAGCAGGGGAAAATTAGCGGCAAGATTAAATGATAGTAAAATTGATGTTGACTAGGGCTTGTTTTTTGTGTATAATTGATGAGTATGGGTTAGAGTGGATCAGAAGCTGACCCCTGCAAGCAATCTCAGCAATTGGAGGGAGGGAAATTCATGTCAGAGGTAAGAGTTAAAGAGAATGAATCCTTAGATAGCGCTCTTCGCCGTTTTAAAAGAAGCTGTGCAAAAGACGGCATTATGGGTGAGGTTCGTAAAAGAGAACACTATGACAAGCCTAGCGTAAAGCGTAAAAAGAAATCCGAAGCCGCAAGAAAACGTAAATTCAAATAATTTTTTGTGAATACAAAGAGGATGATATTAATGTCATTAAAGGAAACGCTTTTACAGGATTTAAAGACGGCTATGAAGGATAAGGATATTATTCGCAAGAATACTATACAGCTTGTCCGCTCGGGCGTTCTTCAGGTCGAGAAGGACAATAAGGTCGAGCTCGATGATGACGGTGTCCTTGATGTTATAGCTAAGGAACTTAAAAAGCGTCGTGACTCACTTCCCGAATTTGAAAAAAGCGGTCGAACAGATTTAATTGACAATCTCAATAGGGAAATTGAAATCCTGTTGGGATACCTTCCTGAACAGTTGACTGAGGACGAGATTCAGAAAATAGTTGAAGAAACCATAGCCGAGGTCGGTGCATCAACCATGAAGGACATGGGCAAAGTTATGGGCGCGGTTTCATCTAAAGTTAAAGGACGTGCTGACAACAGAGTTGTGAGTGGTTACGTAAAACAGTTTTTAAGCAAATAAAGACAAACAGCCGAGAGAATATCCCGGCTGTTTTTGCGTATTGGCACATTGTAATTCCACGGACCGTCTCTGCATAAAAATATTATAAGGCAATATTTACCCGGGGAGACGAATTTATGAGAGCCCGATTGAAAAAAGGCAGAAAAGATAAGACCGGCATCAAAAGAGAGCTTTCCGCGGCGTTTGAGATTCCCGGAGAGGTCGTCCTTAATATACCGCTCATTTCTCTTAGGGGACGTGAGGAGATCGTAATAGAAAACTACAGAGGAATAATAGAATACAGTACGGAAAAAATAAGGGTGAATACTTCGTCGGGAGTATTCAGGATCTCGGGCGAGGGCCTGCTTATAAAGTGTCTTGACGCCGATAATGTTATCATTGCCGGAAGGATAGATTCGGCGGAATTTTTGTGATAAACGGAGGAAACTTATGTTTCTGGCACTGTGGAATTATATCAGAGGATATGTTATCATATATGTTACCGGTTTTTCGGTGGAACGCTTCATAAATCTTGCTGTGAACCGAGGTATCTTTATCTGGGACGTAGTTCCGGAGCGGAACAGGGTGGTTATGAAGGCGGGCGTGAAGAACGCGGACGAACTGAGGGAATGCGGAATAAAGACAGGGTGCAGGTTTGAGGTGGCAGGAGAATACGGCCTGCCGGTGCTTTTGAGGCGGTGCGGGCAAAGAAAGGCATACATATCGGGAGCTGTGGCCCTGGCGGCTGTCATGTACATAATGTCGTCCTTCATATGGACGGTGAAGGTCGTCGGAACTGAGAGGATAGATCCCGGCGATATAATTGCCTCATGCGCGGACAAGGGGATAGCGCCCGGAAGGCTTAAATACGGAATAGACCTATATGAGACGGGCGAGAGCCTTATGATGGAGTACAAGGATATTTCATGGATAGCCGTGAGCCTTAAGGGAACGGGAATAACTGTCAATATAGTGGAAACAATACCTGAGACTGAATATGTCGAAAGAGAAAAGCCGACAGACGTGGTGGCGGATTCAGACGGAGTAATAATAAGCATAGCGGCTTCGGCGGGAACGCCGGTCGTAAAAGAGGGCGATGAGGTAAAAAAGGGAGATATACTCATAAGCAGCGTTGTCCCGCTTAAGGACGGGGAGGTGCAGACCGGGCAAAAGCAGGTATGCGCCGCCGGCGAGGTTTACGCTGAGAAAAGCTATGTGCTTGAAGGAACGGCTCCTTTGAATTATAATGAAAAAGTATTTACAGGCAGGACTAAAACGGATTATAGTATAAATATAGGCGGGGAGACCTTTAATTTTATATCGCCGTCTGATATGGATGACTACGATGAGGTATCAAGGGACAGCCTTGTTTTTGACATAGGCGATTACAGGATACCCTTTGGTATAAACAGGACCGTTTACGGACAGAGAACAATAGAGAAGGCCAAAAGAACTAAGAAAGAAGCCGAAGGTCTGGCTGAAAAACAGCTTTACGATAAAATAACCGCAATGGCAATGGAAACCGGCGGAGAACTGAGCCGCCTGATAACAGAAACGACAACGGACGAAATAAATGTGACCGTAAAGGGTCATGCGTCTGTTATAATGAGGATAGATGAACAACGGAAAGCTGATGTACTTAATGAGGAGGTAACAGAGTAGATGCCGCAGACAGAACGTATAGTTGAGGCTGACAACAGTGCGATTTCTAACATTTTCGGACAGTTTGACTCGAATATAGCGAGGATTGAAAACGAAATGTCGGTCAGGATAGTCAACAGAAGCGATGGCATTAAAATAATGGGCGAGGAGGAAAACTGCCGCAGGGCCGAGCAGGTGGTAAAGGCGCTGGTCGCGGCCGCCTCCAAGGGAGAGACGATATCCACGCAGAACATAAACTATGTTATGAACTCCACGGACGGTGAGCTGGAGAAGGTAGGAACGATATATGACGACTGCATCTGCCGGACGATAAACGGCAGACCCGTAAAGCCTAAGACGCTGGGGCAGAAAAAATACGTCGATATGATACGGGACAACACAATAACCTTCGGAATAGGCCCGGCCGGAACAGGAAAAACGTATCTGGCGATGGCAATGGCGATAACGGCATTCAAAAATAACGACGTAAACAGGATAATTATGACAAGGCCGGCCATTGAGGCGGGTGAGAAGCTCGGCTTTCTGCCGGGCGACCTTCAGCAGAAGGTAGACCCGTATCTCAGGCCGCTTTATGACGCTCTGTTTGAAATAATGGGCGCGGATTCCTTCTCGAAAAACATGGAAAAGGGCCTTTTGGAGGTCGCTCCTCTGGCTTATATGAGAGGAAGAACGCTGGACAACGCCTTTATCGTGCTGGACGAGGCGCAGAACACAACGCCGGAGCAGATGAAGATGTTCCTTACCCGTATAGGCTATGGCTCAAAGGCAGTCGTGACGGGCGACCTGACACAGATAGACCTGGGTGACGGAAAGCGCAGCGGACTTACGGACGCGGCGAAAATACTTAAGGACGTCGAGGATATAGGGATAATCACTCTGACTAACAAGGACGTAGTAAGGCATCCGTTAGTGCAGAAAATAATAACAGCCTATGAAAAGGCCGAGCAAAAGGCCG
>CAZBNY010000172.1:0-4316 GCA_964493235.1 uncultured Lachnospiraceae bacterium | reverse complement strand
ACAGTCCTTGGAGAGGGACTATAAACACTACTACTTTATAATACGAGGAGGGAAAAGTATGATAAGAAAAATTATAAAAATAGATGAAGCCAAATGTAATGGCTGCGGTCTTTGTGCCGCTGCCTGCCATGAGGGAGCCATAGGTATGGTGAACGGAAAGGCGAAGCTGCTCAGGGAGGACTACTGCGACGGCCTTGGCGACTGTTTGCCCGCCTGCCCGATGAACGCCATAGCCTTTGAGGAGAGAGAGGCCCCTGCCTACGATGAAGCGGCTGTGCTTGCGGCAAAGGCGGCAGAGCCGCATAAGGGCCATATGTGTCCGGGCAGCAACCTGAAAACCTTTGTGAGGACGGAAAGGGCAGAAAGCACAACGGCCGGAGAAAGCCAGCTTTCCCAGTGGCCCGTGCAGATAAAGCTGGTGCCTGTAAACGCGCCGTATTTTGAGGGAGCGGATCTTTTGGTGGCGGCGGACTGTACAGCCTATGCCTATGGGGATTTTCACAATAGGTTTATTAAAAACAGGATAACGCTTATCGGCTGTCCGAAGCTGGACGAGGGCGACTATACCGAAAAGCTGACGGAGATAATAAAAAATAACGATATAAAAAGCCTGACTGTTGTAAGAATAGAGGTACCATGCTGCTCAGGACTGGAAAGAGCGGCTGTTACGGCCCTTAAAAACAGCGGTAAATTCATACCCTGGGGTGTGTATACGATCACGACCGACGGAAGGATAAAGGAATAAAAAGAAATAAAAGGAATATGCGGAAGCATTCTATAAAGCACTCGACGCGTCGCGGAGGGTGCTTTACAGATTTTTCAGCATGGTTGATTGCGCAGGAAAAATATTCCGCGAATGATTTAAATTTACACGCACGCCGACATTACGACATATTCGCGGACAGAAACGTAATTTATTACAATTGGGAAAACGGGGAGATCAAGGAAATAACCGTA
Organism: uncultured Lachnospiraceae bacterium; assembly: GCA_964493235.1. Taxonomy (GTDB): domain Bacteria; phylum Bacillota; class Clostridia; order Lachnospirales; family Anaerotignaceae; genus Metalachnospira. Next base: position 3,359 of record CAZBNY010000172.1, on the reverse strand, counting down.
CATAGGACCCTTTAAGTGAAAACAGCTGAATGACCGCTCTATACCTCTCAGAACCGTACAGCAGACAATGGAAATGACCAAAGTCCGCTTAGGATGTATTTTATAGCCGGGTTATTGGCTATAATACAGAAATGTTATAAAAACAATTCCTATTAAGCCAATAGGGATTGACAAGACGCATATATATGCGTACAATTCTCAATAAAGATAATTTATGTATATTGATAGATTTTATTTATGGATAGAGGAGGAAATTTTAATGCTTGAGCTAAAAAATATCCGTTGGAGCGTTCCCGACGGGGAGGAGATACTTAAGGACATAAGCCTCAAAATACCGGACGGACAGCTTACAGTAATAACCGGACCAAACGGCGGCGGAAAGACATCGCTGGCAAAGCTTATAGCCGGACTTGAGAAGCCGACAGGCGGAAGTATCCTGCTTGACGGAGAGGATATGACCGATTGGGACATAACTAAAAGGGCCAAGAGCGGAATAGGCTATGCCTTTCAGCAGCCTGTAAGATTCAAGGGCGTATCGGTACGCGACCTTCTGGAGCTTGCGGCAGGCGGCGAACTGCCTGAAAGCGGAATGTGCGAGGTACTTGGAGAGGTCGGACTCTGCGCCAAGGATTATATAGACAGAGATGTAGACGCCAGCCTTTCGGGCGGAGAGAGCAAGAGAATAGAGATAGCGAGCGTATTGGCCAGAAAAAACGTAAAGGCGCTTGTGTTCGATGAGCCGGAGGCGGGGATAGACCTGTGGAGCTTCAATGGCCTTATCGACGCTTTTCAGAGACTTAAGACAAAGCATAACGAGGCGCTTCTCATAATATCGCATCAGGAGCGTATACTTGATATTGCCGACAGAATAGTTGTCATTGCCGATGGAAGGATACGTACCGAGGGAACGAGGGACGAGATACTTCCTAAGCTTCTTGCAGGGGAGAAGGACGCTAAATGTCCGCTTGGAAAGGACAGGAAAGGAACGGTTGAGAATGAATAACATTACAGAGTCACTGCTGGGGATTATATCCGATTTTAAGATAGATTTCAAAGGAGCTTTTAATATAAGGGAAAACGGCACCTGTGCCGGAAGGCAGTCGTCAGCGAATATAAAAATAGAGTCCAAAAAGGATCTGCCGGGACTTGATATATACATAAAAGCCGGAACAAAGGGCGAAAAGGTATATATCCCCGCCTGCGTAACTCACGGAAATGTGGACGACCTTGTGTATAATGATTTCTTTGTGGGAGAGGGAGCCGACGTAACGATAGTAGCCGGTTGCGGAGTCCATACAGATGATGAGGAAGAAGCCAGACATAACGGTATACACCGGTTTTTCCTTGAAAAGGGAGCGAAGGTGCTGTATGAGGAAAAGCATATTGGCACCGGGAAAGGAAGCGGAGCCAAGAAAATAGACCCGATCACTGACGCGGAGCTTGCCGAGGATTCCACTCTTGAAATGGACACCGTACAGCTTTCGGGAGTGGACGAAACAACGAGAAAGACAAGGGCAAAGCTTGGGGCAAGGGCAAAGCTTATCATCAGGGAACGGATAATGACCGACGGAAATGAGACGGCAAAAACCGATTTCAGCGTTTCAATGGACGGAGAGGACGCGGGAGTTGACCTTATTTCACGTTCGGTGGCTAAAGGGAATTCATATCAGGAGTACCATTCCGTAATAAAGGGCAACTGCCGATGTACGGGCCATTCGGAATGCGACGCTATTCTTGTGGGCAGCGGCAGGGTCAATGCCGCGCCGGAGCTTTACGCCGGCGACATAGACGCCTCGCTTATACACGAGGCTGCCATAGGTAAAATAGCAGGCGAGCAGATAACTAAGCTTTGTACACTGGGACTGACCGAGGAGGAGGCCGAGGCCAAGATAATTGAAGGATTTTTAAAGGCATAAAAATGATGAAAAGGTCGAAACGTGTTTTCGGCTTTTTCTTTTTATGGTATACTGGTATAAATTATTTTAGTGGGGTGTAACGATGGATCCGGAAAAAAATAAAACTTATACAGCCGAATGCTTTTCTCTGGGGTCAGAGGGAGAGGGCATTGTCAAAATAGATGGCTTTACCCTGTTTGTAGAGGGAATGCTCCCCGGGGAAAAGGCGGAAATACTTGTGGTCAAGCTGAAAAAGAGCTTTGGCTACGGAAAGCTTGTCAGGCTGCTCACGGCTTCGCCTGAAAGAAGGGAGCCGGCCTGTCCGTATGCGAAAACATGCGGAGGCTGTTCTTTGCAGCATATGTCGTATGAGGCCCAGCTTGCGTTCAAACGGCAAAAGGTCAGGGACTGCGTTGAGAGGATAGGTGGAATTTCAGGTCTTGAGTATGATGAGACAATAGGAATGGACGGCAGTCCGTGGAACTACAGAAATAAGGCCCAGTATCCTGTCGGAACGGATAAAAACGGAAATGCCGTAATGGGTTTTTACGCGCCGAGGAGCCATAGAATAACCGATATAGACAAATGTATGCTTCAGAGGAAAAACGCCGACGGAGTAATTGAGGTGTTCAAGAGCTTTATCAGGGAGTTTAAAATACCGGTCTATGATGAAAAGACTCATAAGGGACTGATAAGGCACGTTTTGACCCGAACCGGAGCTTCTACCGGCGAGATAATGGTGACAGTCGTTGTAAACGGTAATAAAATACCGCATTCTGACATATTGGTGGAAAGGCTCAGAACTATAGACGGACTGGCATCTGTTGTTTTGAATATTAATAAGGAAAAAACAAATGTGATCCTTGGAGACAGATGCGTTACGCTTTGGGGAAAGGATACGATAAGGGACAAAATAGGCGGAGTGAGCTTTGACATATCGGCACTGAGCTTTTATCAGGTCAATCCGGTTCAGACCGAAAGGCTGTATTCGCTGGCGGTGGAGGCCGCAAGGCTTACGGGAAGCGAGAAGGTCATAGATGTCTACTGCGGAATAGGGACTATCGGCCTTTTCGCCGCGTCGAAGGCAGAATCGGTATACGGGATAGAGATAGTGCCAAAGGCCATTGAGGACGCAAAGCATAACGCTGAGATAAACGGAATAACCAATGCTCGCTTTGAGGCCGGAAAGGCCGAGGACATTTTGCCGAGAATGTATTCCGAGGGAGTACGGGCCGACGTTATTTTTCTCGACCCGCCAAGAAAGGGACTTGAGCCCCGGGTGATAGACGCTGTATGCGGCATGGAGCCGGACAGGATCGTATATGTGTCATGCGCTCCGGCCACTCTTGCAAGAGATATGAAGCTGTTCGCCGAGAAAGGATATATGGCAGATAGAGTGAGAACGGTAGATATGTTTCCACAGACGGGGCATGTGGAGACTGTCTGTTTATTGTCCAAACTCAA
>CAZBNY010000171.1:3884-4318 GCA_964493235.1 uncultured Lachnospiraceae bacterium | reverse complement strand
AACAGATGTCGCTATAATAAAGGCATAAATAAAAAAACATCTATAGTGACGAAAGGAGTTTTATGTATGTCTATATTAAGAGATTATTCTATTGCAAGAGATATGTTTGAGGAACTTGCTGATTCAGCTTTTGGAAATCACATTAGTTCCGGACTGATGCGGACTGATATCCGTGAAACAGAGGACCGCTATGAGGTAGCAGTTGACCTTAGTGGTATCAAAAAAGAGAATGTGACCATCGAACTGAAGAACGGTAACCTTGTAATTGCTGCTGTTGCCGAGGAAGATCCTGTTCCGGAAGGCGAAAAATTCAACTATCTTAGACGTGAACGTTTCATCGGTACCATGCAGAGGAGTTTCTATATCGGTGAACAGGTACGTCAGGAGGATATCAAAGCTAAGTACGAAAATGGTACTTTGTATCTAACCATTCA
>CAZBNY010000171.1:0-3874 GCA_964493235.1 uncultured Lachnospiraceae bacterium | reverse complement strand
GTTCCTCACCTCAGCTCGAATCTAAGAACTTAATCGCAATCGAAGACTAACAAAGGCCATTAGAAGTCAGACAGAAGACAATCAGAGACCGTTTCAAAGTCTGTGTAAAGTCGAAAAACTGATATAAGATAGTCATTAGTTACTGAAGGGCAAAGCTATTTTTCGGACTTTGCCCTTTGTTTATATTATAATGTAGATTTTGGGCGTGTCAAGTCAGACTGCTTGGGTAGCTTTATTTCCCATTTGTCCGCTTATGATCCTGCCAGACATTCCTGGAAGAAGATTTCCGGTTGGGAATGAATCTGACCACGGTCATGATTCCGGCCTGTCAATTTTTTCGTGATGTCTATCATTGCCGGATATCACATTTTGAGCAGACTTTTATCGGAAGGAAATATTGTTTTGAATTTTGTGACTTTATGTAGCCGGCAATTGAATCCTTTAATGGTATTGGTCGTATAGATCCGGGCGGTGAACCGCTTCCGGATATTTGAAATAGGTTGAAATGTTCGTCCAGTTGCTTTTCTATGAATTGACTATTTTTTGATATTTTGTACCCCATTTTTCTTTAAAACAGTCAGTAAGGGCAGTATCTTACGTCACAGCAGTATAAACTCACTTTAAATCCGCTATTAAAGGCTTGATCTCTTTGTAGAATACAAACCTGATAGTATTTCGGATCCGGTGAACTTATCGGAATTGATATGAAGGCGGAAAAGATGTGCTGGGCATGCATGTGTGTGAAAACGAAAATCACCTGCGTAAACGGACCGGCATACTTTCCACAGGCGATAAAAGCAGTATTTTCTGCAAACGGATATCCGGCATTGCATCTTCGTCCAGAGTGACTTGCAAAATGACGGAAATAATATCACGCATAATGGAATTGTCCTCTGTACCATCTTTAACTTTTACGTTGATTTCCTTCATGTATGTGGCTATCATTTCCGTGAGTGCCGCTTTTTGAGGTAAATCATGTTTCTTTGCCATAAAATAAACCTCCAATCCGAGTATTTTTATCTTACGTCAGTTTAGAGGTTTACGCAATCTTTGGGATAATCCCGAAATATTTAAATTTCCGCTTGATTTTTATAATTTGATTTGTCCCGGGATATTGTTGTTTTCCATGTCCATATCGGTGATCGTCGCTCCCGAAGACGTGAGTTTTTTGGTTCTGTACCGCTCAATATCTTCGCTTACGAACTCCTCAGCATTGAACAGCATGGTAACCACGCTTTTTTTCTTCATAGTGAATACTTGGACGCCTCCGGAGGTCTTGTTAGTGTTAAGCGGAACAAGATCGGTATTGAACAACAGCGCCTTATCCGTATCCCGTATAAGCACCATATCGCTGTCATTTTCAATATATCTGATTCCGATGACCGGCGACTTTGAGGAATAGGCGTTTACAAGCTTTTTCCTGTTTGTCTTGGTAGCGTAGCTGTCAAGGCTTACCTTGGCTGTCTTTCCGTTTTCAAAGGCGTATATCATATAACCCTTGTAGTCAGAGGTGGAGGTGAAATAAATAATTTTTTCATCCTCCTCCATTGAAATGACATTAGCCAAATATTCGCCGAAGCTGCTGGCCTTGCAGTCAGCGATGTCGTTTACCTTCATTTTGTATACGTTATATTTATCGGAGAAAAATATAATCTCCGAACGGTTTGTACATTCGCTCTCGCAAAGCATACTGTCCTCCTCCTTAAGCTTCTGCTCGGGACTTGTCCTAAGAGAGGTAAGGGGGATCTTTTTGAAATAATTGTGCTTTGTGAGGAAAAGCCTTACGCCGTAATCCTCTACAAGGTCGTCCGCCTGAATAGCCTCAGCCTCCGTTTCGGAAATGATCGTTGTCCTTCTGGGAGAGCCATACTTTTTGGATACGGCCTTAAGCTCCTTGGCAATAAGCTTTTTGACCTTGGTATCGCTTGAGAGAATTGAATTCAGGTCGGCTATATCCTCGACCAGCTCGCTGATCTCCTGAATTCGGTTAAGGATATATTCCTTATTGATGTTTCTAAGCTTGATCTCGGCTACATATTCGGCCTGCTTTTGGTCTATGTCAAAGCCGGTGATAAGATTGGGTACGACCATAGCGTCTATTTCCGTGTTTCTTATTATCTCGATGGCCTTGTCTATATCCAAAAGGATTTTGGAAAGGCCCTGCAAAAGATGAAGCTTCGCGCTCTTTTTGTCCAAATCAAACTTTATACGGCGTTTTACACAGCCAATGCGGAAACGCACCCACTCATTCATTATACCCTTTATTCCAAGTGTCTGGGGTCTGCCGTCAATAAGCAGGTTAAAGTTGCAGCTAAAGGAGTCGCAGAGCGGCGTCATGGTGAAAAGCTTTGCCATTATCTTATCAGCGTCGGCGTTACGTCTTATATCTATGGCGATTTTAAGACCTTTAAGGTCAGTTTCGTCTCTTATGTCCGTAATATCCCTGATTTTTCCGCCTTTTACAAGCTGTATTATTTTGTCGATTATTGTCTCGATGTTGGTCGTGTAGGGGATCTCATAAATCTCTATACAACTGTTTTTCTTGTCAAACCTGTATTTCGCCCTTATTTTGAAGCTTCCTCGGCCCGTTTCATAAATATTCCTCATCTCGGCCTCATTATATATAAGCTCGCCGCCGCCGGGAAAGTCAGGCCCCTTGATGTAGTCGGTTATATCGCAGTCCTCATCGCTCATAAAGGCCGAGGTGGCCTCGCATATCTCAATGAGGTTGAAGCTGCAGAAGGAGCTTGCCATGCCTACGGCTATGCCCTGATTTGGGTTGACAAGTATATTCGGAAAGCTTGTCGGAAGCAACACCGGTTCCTTTGTAGAGTTGTCGAAGTTATCCACAAACTCAACGGCGTTCTTGTCTATGTCTCCGAAGATCTCCTCGCAGACGGAGGACAGCTTGGCCTCTGTGTACCTGGGAGCGGCGTATGCCATATCCCTTGAATACTGCTTGCCGAAATTACCCTTGGAGTCAACAAAGGGCAGAAGGAGAGAGCCGTTGCCCTCGGTGAGACGTACCATAGTCTCATATATCGTGGCGTCTCCGTGAGGGTTGAGCCTCATGGTCTGTCCGACGATATTCGAGGATTTGGTCCTTGAGCCGTTCAGAAGTCCCATTTTGTACATGGTGTAGAGGAGCTTTCTGTGGGACGGTTTAAAACCGTCTATCTCAGGTATAGCTCGTGAAACTATTACGCTCATGGCATAGGGCATATAGTTTACCTCGAGGGTTTCCGTTATCTTTTGCTCGGTTATTATTATATTTTTGGGTTCGCTTGTATCTTTAGTCTTTTTAGCCATTGTTTAACCTCTTTGATTTATGAAAGGTCCGTCAGGTCAAGATATCTGTAGCCGTCGCTTTCTATATATTCCTTACGTCCCTTAAGATTTTCGCCGAGAAGAAGGTCGAACTTGGCAGCGGTAAGCTCGGCTATGTCGGGCGTTACGAGAATAAGACGGCGGGTCTCGGGGTTCATAGTTGTTTCCCACATCATTTCGGGCTGGTTCTCACCAAGGCCCTTGGAGCGCTGGATCGTATATTTGCCCTTTATTTTGGAGAGTATTTGAGTTTTTTCCGTTTCACTATAGGCAAAATAGGTGTTTTTTCCGGCGTTTATCTCATAGAGAGGGGACTCGGCTATAAATACCTTGCGTTCTGAGATTAGAGTAGGCACAAGCCTGTAGAGCATCGTAAGCACCAGCGTTCTTATCTGATAGCCGTCAACATCGGCATCGGTGCATATTATTACTTTGTTCCATCTGAGCAGACTAAGGTCAAAGGAATTGATATTTGTATTGTGCTTTGACTTTATCTCAACTCCGCAGCCGAGAACCCTGAGAAGGTCGGTGATTATATCACTCTTAA